>WFMO01000220.1 GCA_015489055.1 Helicobacteraceae bacterium
CATACGCTTAGTTAGTAAAGCAAAACATTTCACGCTGCTAATGCCAAATCCTCCGATTGATGCTTTTTGTTTTGCTATCTCTCTCATGGCATCCACCCGGCTCATGATTGGTGATTTTAAGATTTGTTGATAATACTCTTTAATGGTACTGTTTGCCATCGCCATAGAAGAGTTCATAAAAGCATTTTGTTCAGCTACCAAGGTTATCCATTTTGCAAACATGCCATGTGCAAATTTATTTTGTGCAAAAGTAGAGCTCAAGACCGCCCTTTCTATTCCTGCGCGCTCAGTAGATTTTAAAAAATTTGCGTATGAATCTAGCGATTTTATCAAGTTTGGCGTATTGGCAAGTCTAGCGGTATAAGAGACAATATCTAAAATATCTCTATTTATATCGGTATAATATGATACTTCTTGCTTGACGCCGATTTTCAAGTCATTAATCTGCTTTCTAATTACTGACAAACTATTCATTTGTGCTTCAAGAGCATCGATTTGGTTTTGCAAATAAGCTGGAAAATTATTTAATTTTATAGTTGAGATATAATTTTTAAAATTAGCGTATTTTTGATCTGTTAACAATCTTTGATGTGGCAATGTTTGTGTAAATTTTTTACCCTCTGATGCTAAAAAGCCGGCACTCTCACCACGTTCTTTTTGAGTCTCATAAATTAAAGCACTTAGCTTTTGTGAGAGAGTATTTAATTTTTGCGCTCTAGCAAATACAAAATGATTGTTTATCTCTTTATCAAGTGCTAAAGCAATGATTATTAAGGAAAAAACAACCACTATGAATGTAATAAAATTTAACTTAAACTTAATGCTCACATCAAATCCTTTTTGTGCTTTAAAGATAGTATTATACTGAAAATTGTCAAAAAAGCTATTATTTCAACAAAATCAAATCTTTATCATATCGCAATATCTAACGCTTTGGAGATTGTTTTTGTTTGCAGTGTTTTAGTAAAGTCTTGTAAAGCAGCTTGATACGCTTTTGTTGTTGAACCAAAATATCTCTCTTTAAATGTATAGTTTCTGCCCCCCACATGCAAAGAGTTCTCATATACTTTTATCAAAACTCTAACTACTGCGATATCCATGTATGCATTATTGTAAAGAGTACAAGAGAGGGAAATTTTGATAGAGATTGAATTGTTTGTTTTAAAATCTAAAACATTAAAACCTTTTTGTGAAATATAATTTTTCAAAACCTCTTTATAGCCGTATGCTTTTTTACCGGCCGTTACAAAAAAGTTTAGTGATGATTTTTGACTTATATATCTTTGCTTAACTCTTATTATATCCGTCAGATACAGCAATCTATCAAACTTTACTGTCGCATAACGGCTTAACTCGTTTACAATACCCAGTGTGCGCTGCATCTGCTTTACAGATTTCATAAGTCCGGCAAGAGTGTCATAGCGTTTTAGTGCGCCCTCTTTGCTTAGTGTATCATATCTCATATCTACATTTTTCTTTTGATAATTTAGATGCGATATGAGTCCATTTACAAATTTTGTTTTATCAACGCTCACCAAAACAACAATACGCTCATAACCTATCTGCACGGCTTTTAGTAAAATATAGTTGTTTATGTTAACAGGAGAGGTTTTAGCTTCAACGCTATTAATAATTTTTGTATCTGTGTAATAATTATGCTCTTTTATTTTACTGCTGTATGATGATTTGATTTTAATACTCAGCGTTGAGATGATACTGCTTAGTGCATTGTTTATCGCATCTTTTTTATCCTCTCCTATAGCCGCGGCGTACATGTAGCGTCCACTGCTTAAAGGCGGATCTAAAAACCATGACGGTAAAGATACGGGTTTTTGATTTATCGGTTTTGGTTTATGTGAGCAGCCCGTAAGTAAAACCGTCAAACTAAGCAATACCGATATAAATATAGATATTTTACTGTTCATAAAGCTGACTTTGCGCTATTTTTTTTTGTCGTATCAACTCAGAGATACGAACTATTGCCGCATCTAAAGCAGGGATGGGCTTATTAACCAGATGATCGGCCTGATGGTAAAGCTCCTGTGCATTTTTTAATTTCCCTAGCGCCTCATTAACTACACCTAAATCATAAGCTACAACATAGCTTTTACCATGCAGCTCAAACATAAGACGTTGCAATATCATACGAGCTTTATGCAGGCGGTTTACTTTTATAAACAAGAGTGCATTTTTTAAAGCATCGCTTTGCTTATCTGTTGTATCTATCTCAATATCATCTAACAACTTAACTTTAAAATGAACATAATGCGGTGTCAAGTTGCTCACAAACTCTCTTGCAATCTGCAGTGAGAGCATATTTAAAGCCTGCGCTTTTGATAAGACGTGTCTGCTTGCATAAAATGGATATCTTCTATGGCAACTATCTCCGCTGTAATTTTTTGAAAGGGCATCGCTGTAAAGAATAGAGCCGGTTTGCACGTTTACGATATTGATATTTGCCAAAAGGGTTGCCTTTGTAACATGGCATGTGACGGTATAAAAACGCCACAAAAGACATCTTGAACCATCTTTTGAAAAATTTAAACACTCTTGCCTGTTTTGATAATAGCGTCTTGAAGTAGCATTTTGTATGCCGATATCACCGGTAACTAGCGCCTGTGCGCCTATGAGTTCGCCTATTTTTGTAGCTGTATGCGTATCTACCAGTTGAGAAGACTGTAGTTTTTGCTCGGCTATTACTTTATTAAGACTTTGCCTGCTTAAAACCGTAAAATAAGGCTTTGCGTCAACACTTTGACTAGCCAACAGCGCTGTTATCTCACCTGAAAGACCAACTCTGTCATTTTTAAAAGGTACAACAGCTATGCGTCTTGCCTGAGCAATAGAAGATACTTTTGCCGGCGCTAGTGTGCTGATATCAACCCTTTGGGAACAACCGGCAAACAATATGCTTAACATTGCTATATGCAACCAAGAACGCGTATATAATCTCATCGTTTATCCTCATGGATTTGTGTA
>WFMO01000221.1 GCA_015489055.1 Helicobacteraceae bacterium
AAAAGTATTTGCGTACCGCCTATCTCAAGCAGTTCGTCTATTTTATTATCTATCTCTTCATATGTTAAAATATAAGCGTCTTTATCTTTTTCATGACGATAAAAGGCACAAAATTTACAATCAACCCAGCAAATATTTGTATAATTTATATTTCTATCGATAACAAAAGTAGTAATACCTTTTGGATGCAACTCTTTTTTTCTTTGCGTAGCCATACGACCTAACTCTTTTAAATCAGCCTCGCGAAGAAGTTTTAATGCCTCTTGTTTTGTTAGTCTGTTTTTCATTATATCATTCTTCTTTTGGTTGTATCAGTTCTTTGTCTTTTGACAAGCTGTCTAATACGCCATTTATAAATTTTGGTGATTGCTCTGTGGCAAATGCCTTTGTAACTTCAATTGCCTCATTTATAATCACGGCTGAATCTAAATGGCTAAAAAGTATCTCATAAGCACCAAGACGCAAAATTGCCCGCTCTAGCGAGCCTAAACGCTCAAACTCCCAATCAACTAGATGTTTTGAAATTGCTTTATCTATGGTATTTAAGTTCACTAAGACACCGTCAAACAAAGTAAGCGCAAAATCACGCTGTTTGTTTCTTATCTTTTTACTTTCTAAAATCTCATCTGAAAAATCTGCAATATCGCCGTTACCTAAATCATAAGCATACAATAAACTAACAACCGCCATTCGCGCATGATGACGAGTTGCCATTAATTTAGCCCTTCATACAAATCAAGCATCTCAATAACGGTAGTCATTGCTTCAAAACCTTTGTTTCCCGCTTTTGTTCCTGCACGTTCTATGGCTTGTTCTATCGTATCTGTTGTCAAAAGTCCAAAAGAAACCGGTTTTTGATACTTTAAACTCATAGACGCGATACCTTTTGTTGCTTCTGCTGATATATAATCAAAATGCGGCGTAGCACCACGTATAACCGCACCCAACGCACACACTGCGTCATATTTACCGCTAGATAAAAGTTTATCAAGTATCATTGGAATCTCAAACGCACCAGGTACTAAAATATGTGTTAAATCCTCATCAAGACCGCCATGACGGGCAAAAGCATCTTTTGCTCCCTCTACTAGTCTATCTACTATAAAATGATTCCACCTTGTACTAACTATTGCAATTTTTTTACCGTTTACGACTTTTAATTTTCCCTCAATTACGTTCATAATTTATACCTCTTGTATCTTTTTAATTTTTTGAATCAATTGTTGTAAATCATCTAATTTTATCATATTAGCTCCATCACTTAGTGACACACTTGGATCAAAATGTGTTTCAAAGAAAAAACCATCCACTCCCACTGCTGCCGCCGCTTTTGCTAAATATGGTACCATTTTACGATCGCCTCCTGTTTTACCGTCAAGTGAGCCGGGCATTTGCACGGAATGTGTTGCATCAAATATAGTCGGTGCAAACTCTCTCATGATAACTAATGAACGCATATCCACTACGATATTTCCATATCCAAATGAGCTTCCTCTCTCACACAGATACACACCATATTTTTTAGCATCCTCAAAGCTTATTTCATCGCATCCGCGTGTTTTAAGTACTTTTAAAACCGAATATTTCATATCCACGGGATTGATAAACTGACCTTTTTTGATATTTATCTCTTTGTCTGTTTTTGCGCATGCGACAAGTAAGTCAGTCTGGCGACATAAAAAAGCCGGAATCTGTAACATATCAACCACTTCAGATACCGCTTGAACTTGAACGCTTTCATGCACATCTGTGACAATTTTGTATCCAAAATCATCTTTTACCTTTTGTAAAATCCTCAGCCCTTCATCCATTCCCAAACCGCGAAAACTCTCCAAAGATGTTCTATTTGCTTTATCAAAACTGGCTTTAAAATAAAAATCTATATCTTTATCTTGTTGATAAATCTCCAGCGCTTTAGCGATCTTAAAAATATTTTCTTCACTCTCTATCACGCATGGACCCGCTAAAAGCTTCATATATTTGCCTTAAAAAAATTTAGTTATTATATCATAAATCTATTTTTCTTTTGCTACTAAAATCCCGGCTAAAACAATCAAACATATTCCCGCCGTTACAGATAGATTTGGCAAATTGTCACCCAAAAAAAGTCCCGCGATAATAGAAAACGGGATATTGGCATAACTAACCGCCCCCACTATGCCCGCCTTACTTGCACCATATGCTTTTGTCATATAAACCTGTGCTAGAGTTGCAAAAATCCCAAGACCTAAAACATAAAGCCATGTGTCTCCCTCAGGCATCACAAATCTACCTAACATAAAGTTAAGCTCCTTTACATGTAAATATGGCGAGAGCACAAACAGCAATAGCGGTCCAACAGTCCCAATTGCCATAAAAGAAAGTACGATAGCGCGCGTATCATAATATTTTTTTAGCTCTCTTACTGATGTATAAGCAAGCCCCGCACCGGCACCGCTAAATAGTCCTAAAATATCATAAATATCTAACCTAAAATGCACCACCTGAGTTATAAAAAGCATACCGATAAAGCCGACAAAAACAGCCATCCATCCTTTTGGCGATAATTTTTCACGTAGAAATATCCATGCAAAAATAGTTGTAAAAATTGGTGATGTCTTTGAAAAAGTCATAGCTTCTCCAAGTGAAATATGTGCTATGTTATAAAAAAAAGCAAGCAGAGCCAAAAAACCTATCACTCCTCTAAATATCAGTAAAAAAGGTCTGCCTCCGACATGCATCATCGGCGTTTTTAAAACCATGGCACCTATAATAAGCACACCGAAGATATTTCTAAAAAATACGACCTCAAGCGAGCTCATATGTAAACTAGCAAGTTTTGCAAAAACGCCGACTAACGCAAACATCAAAGAGGCAAACAACATGTATCGTACGCCGATATCTATTTTTTCAAGTTTCATGAGCGAAATTATAGTATAATTGCCTTGCATTTAGACACGAAGGAGACGGTTATGCCCACCATTATCTTAATTATCATTGTGGTTATCATATTTATTTATCTATCCAAAGGCTATAAAAAATATAACGATACCTATAAAGAGCAGTTCAAGAATTTTTCTACCTCAAAAGAGGCGATACAAGCCAGTGAGCTTGGACTTTTTGTGGCACTTGTAGCAAAAGTTGCAAAAGCAGACGGCAGAGTCGATGCTCTTGAAGCGGAGCTAGTCGGAAACCTGTTTACAGATATTGCTCAGGTCTTTCCACAGCCAAATGCCACAAGAGAAATACTAAAACAGATATTTAATGAGCAAAAAGACATTTTTACAAATACTCAAGAGATAGCACTCAAACTCAAGCATCTAATCGGTCATGATTTAAATAAACAGATATCTATGATGGGCTTTTTAATCCAACTGGCTTTTATCGACGGAGAAGTTAGCAAATCTGAAGAAAAGGTATTAATTCAGATTGCAGAAACTATGCAAGTTGACCCTGATGCTTATCATAAGATATTTGATGAATTTGAAGCGATGGCACAACAACCGACATCTACAGCCTCACTAGATGATGCATATAAAACATTAGGTGTTTTACCAAGTGACTCATTAGATGATATCAAAAAGGCATATAAACAATTAGTCAGACAATATCACCCCGATATCATCAAGGCGCAAGGCAAAAATGACAGTTATATAAAACAAGCAACTATCAAAACTCAAGAGATAAATTCAGCTTATGAAACTATCAAAAAATCAAGAAAATAGCATAGCCAATATCACTCCTTAATTCTGATCATGACAGGTGTAGAGTTAACAAAATCTAGTTGGCTTATCTGCTTTATAACACTTTGGATATCTTTTTCACAAGACTGATGCGTAGAGATTAACAAATTTGCACTCTCGTCTTTTGAAGGACGTTGTAAAACAGTCTGTATAGATATTTTACTATCTGCAAAAATCGATGTAAGCTTGGCAAGAACACCAGTTTCATCACGCACATTAATGCGTAAATAATATTTAGATTCCATCTGCTCAACCGGTTTTAACTTTAAACCGCCTTCAAGTGGTTTATTAAATCCTAACATAGGCTTGCTTTTTCCGCTTCTTGCAATATCTATAAGATTGGCTACAACGGCACTTGCCGTTGCATCACCGCCTGCACCCGCTCCATAATAAAGAGTCTCTCCAACTTTGTCTCCGACAACGCTTATGCCGTTCATAACACCGTCGATTTTAGCTATCATTTCACTGTTATCAATTAAAGCCGCATGAACTCTTAACTCAACCTCATCACCCATACGTCTGGCTATGGCTAACAGTTTTATACTATATCCAAACTCTTTTGCAAAAGAGATATCATCCTGAGTTATATGCTCAATGCCCTCAATTAAAATATCTTCAGGTTTTGCATCAATACCATAAGCTATGCTTGCTAATATCAAAAGCTTATGTGCCGCATCAAAACCTCCTATATCAAATGTAGGATCAGCTTCAGCGTAGCCTAGCTCCTGTGCCTCTTTTAATATATCTTTAAAACTAACGCCGTCTTGTATCATTTTTGTAAGCATATAGTTACATGTACCGTTCATAATGCCGACAATAGATTCTATATGATTTGCCGAGAGCCCATCACGGAGTGCATTAATGATAGGTATGCCGCCCGCTACACTTGCCTCATATTCAAAAGCCTTATCTGCGGCTAATTCCTGTAGCTCATAGCGGTGATATGCCAGCAGTGCTTTATTGGCTGTAACAACCGCCTTGCCTTTTTGCAAGGCCAGCTTAACAACTTCAAAAGCCTCCTGGACTCCTCCCATAAGCTCAACTACTATATCTATCTGTGCGTCATCTAAAATCTCATTAATATTATCGCTTAAAGCTATATCCAGCCCTCTGTCTTTGCTTAAATCTCTAACAACACCGCACTTGACCACAATCTCAGTACCTGCTCTTGCAGAGATTATCTCTTGATTATCTTTTAATATCTGTACGACAGATGCGCCTACCGTTCCTACGCCGATAATTCCAACTTTTATCATATATTGTCCCTATGTGCTTTGTTAATTAAATTGTTTTAAAAATATTTTGATATTATGAGCGGCCTGACGAATTCTCTTATCGTTTTCAATAAGTGCGATACGCACATAATCCTCACCATAGTCTCCAAAACCAATTCCCGGAGACACGGCAACATGAGCCTCAGTTAAAAGTCTTTTTGAAAATTCCAAAGACCCTAAATGTCTTGCGCACTCCGGTATTTTCGCCCACACAAACATCGTGGCATTATTTTTATGTATCGGCCACCCTGCTCTGCTAAAAGCCGATATCAAAACATCTTGACGATGGGCATACTTCTGGGTTATATCCTCAACGCATTGCTGATTTCCGTTTAATGCCACTGTTGCCGCTACTTGAATTGGAGTAAACATACCGTAATCAAGCCATGATTTAATTTTTTGCAAAGCTCCAATAAGTTTTGTATTGCCTACAAAAAAGCCGACTCTCCATCCTGCCATATTATATGATTTTGAGAGAGTAAAACTCTCAACAGCAACATCAAGCGCACCCTCAACAGACATGATTGAAGGAGTTTTATAACCGTTAAATGTGATATCCCCATAAGCGATATCTGAGAGTATGTAAAATCTTTCTTTTTTCGCCATAGCAACAAGTTTTACATAAAACTCCTGTGTAACTGTCGCAGTTGTGGGATTATGCGGAAAGTTAACAACTACATATTTTGGGCGTGGAGAGTTTTCTTTAAAAACTCGCGTAAGGTCTTCAAAAAACTTATCTTCGTCAAGCTTATATTCATCATCAAATTCTATACCGAACTTTACAACATTCCCACCTGCTAAAATAAATGCATAAGAGTGAATCGGATAAGTTGGGTCCGGTACAACGGCCACATCTCCTGGATTTGTAATGGCATAAGCTAAGTGAGCATAACCCTCTTTAGAACCCATGGTTGCTACTGTTTGGGTTTGTGGATCTAAAACTACGCCGTACCGTCGCTCATACCAATCCGCAATTGCTTGAAGTAATTTTGGGATACCTTTAGAGACGGAATACCCATGAGTTTTTGTCTTTTTAGCTGATTCTATAAGCTTGTCTCTGATATGTTTTGGTGTATCACCGTCAGGATTACCCATACTAAAATCAATAACATCGGCACCTGCCCGGCGTTCAGCCATCTTAATCTCGTTAATCTGTGCAAAAACATATTTTGGCAACCGATCCATTCTATCAAACTTTATTTCATCAAACATTGCTCACTCACTTATTATTTCAACTAATCACTCAAAAATATTTACTTTTTATAATTTTATGCGGCTCAAGAATTTGAGTCCATATCACTATCACGGACTTTATTTATATGCAATACATAACATAAGATAGAATTTTAGCATAAATAATCTGCCTTGATGTCCTTAACGAACCCCACTGGCAATAATCTTTAGACCATTGCCAATGTTTTGCAGTGTATATAAATCATTAATTTTCATATATACACTTTCTTTTGGCATATTTAAAGAAATTTGTGCAATTTTTTTATTAATCTTTCTAATTTTTAATATCTTTAAATCTTTATCATAAAATACGATATACGGATACCAGCCATTACCTGCATTTGATGTAATTTGTATTTTCTTAATAGCCGATACATTAAACCACGGTGGATATAATGGTCTATTTAGATTTACTTGTAAGTTATCTTGTAACTTTACACTTGAGAGATGTGCATTTTGCATATCAATCTGATAATGCCAAAACGTCTTGTCGGTGAGCGATACATTAACAATACTGCATCCGAGCTTATTTAAAGCACCATACAAAATAGTCGGGTCAATCGCATAATCACTGGTAAAATCAATCGTCCACACAAAACTAGACAGACTTGAGTTAACCTCTTTAGTTATATATCTATAATAGCCTATAGAACGCAGTGCATGACTAACTAACTTTATAAAAAAAAGCGGTGTACCGTTTGTTTTAAAGCTGACTGAAAGCTGTCTTGGATGCTTATAAAAAAGCTGTAGCAGACCGTTATTTTTTAACGTCTCAATAACTTTAATATCCTCTATTTTATTTAAAGTAAAAAATCGTTTAGGATTTTTAAAAATAATATTAATAAATGCTTTGTTTGCAGTATATGATTTAGCTCCTAAAAAAGATTCTATTTTACTGTCTAGTTGCTGTGAGATATTTTCCTTTGCAAAAACCGTACCGGCGTATGCCCAAGAGCATAAAAGCCATATTAAAACAACATATTTCACCAAAGCTTACCTTTGTTTAACTTTACAAACTGAGAATGGGTCAGTTGCGTAACCTTACCGTTTTTAAGCATCAAAAAAACAGTTTTTGGTTGAGGAAATGAAATATTTTTATCATCTGTT
The DNA here is from genome assembly GCA_015489055.1 of Helicobacteraceae bacterium. Lineage (GTDB taxonomy): Bacteria > Campylobacterota > Campylobacteria > Campylobacterales > Sulfurimonadaceae > Hydrocurvibacter. Next base: position 7,337 of record WFMO01000221.1, read on the forward strand.
TTTATTTGCACCATCCCATGTCCTAAAATAAGAAGATATTTACCCGTGCCATTTAAGTCTAATGAAGATGTGACGATCTTTTGTTGCTGTTTCCATGTCTTCATATTTGTTATTCCAAGCCACAATTTCGCTTTTGTAAATAATCGTACAGTTTTTACCTTCTTAGCAGCAACAGTTGCATTTATATCATTTTTATGCGTTAGTGTTTTATTGATATTGGGATTAGCTAAAAGCATATTGGAAATTTTAGACTTTTTGCCATTAGTATGAGCGGCTAAAATCTTTATGCTTTTATCTGTGTTGGCGGTTATAGCAGTTGTATTGGTGGAATTTGTATCAATAGCGGTCGTATTGTTTAAGCGGGCAGTAGCATTAAGACCTAAAACAGGCTGCATCTGACTGTTTTGTTTGGAGGGATATGTATTATATATTAGCCACGCAACAACAATTATGATAAGCACGATTATGACAACCCAAAATAAACCTCTGGGCTTACCGGCATTATTGGAGGCAGATCGAAGCTCAGGCTCTGATATTGCATCGTTATTTATTATATATTCTTGATATTCATCTCTTAACTCTTGAAGATTTAGAGAATATTCTCTTTCTAAAATAGAAACAAAACCGTTAAACTGGATTTTATCAAATTTCTCAAAAGATTTTGATAAAATATTGTTAATATTCTTTTTAGTTATATGAGTTTTTTCAAATATCTGTTCTGCTTTTAGCAGTTTTAATTTGTCAAAATCATCACTCATTATCTCATCCTGTCTATTAAAATTGCTCCTGCTGCGCTAACATTTAAAGAATTAAAGTTATTTGTCATGACAATTGAGATCTCTTTATCTAACTTAGAAATAACCTTAGCGCCAAGACCTGTTGATTCATTTCCTAAAATAAGCACCTTTTTCTCAGCTATATCAACCTCTTTTATATCTTCACCGTCCATAGTAGCCCCGTAAACCGTAAAACCAGAGGTGCGAAGGTCGTTTATAGCGTCGTGTATATTATGCGATAACGATATCGGCATGTCAAACAAAGCGCCACTTGAACTTCTTGCGATAGGCTCCAGCTTCAACTGTTTTATCCCGCAAACGATAACACTATCTACACCTAAAGCATAAGCAGACCTAATAATAGCTCCTATATTTCCTATATCTGTTATAGCTGAAAGTATTATAACAAAATTTTTATCTAAAGTAGATTTTAGGGGCGCAAAATCTATATCTTCGACTTCACACAAAAAACCCTGATGATTTGAATTTTTGCACATTTTATCTGCCGCATGACGCGGAATACGCTTTATCTCAAACCCTAGTTTCATGAGCTTGCTGTACTCTTTTTTTTCGACCTCTTTTGCTAAATAAAGAGTTTGGATTTTTGATTGATGATGATTAAGTACATAATATACTGTTTGTTTACCATAGATTAACATAAATCAGATTGTAGCTTAACTTTCTAAACAACTGTTATAAAAGAAGATTTTGATAACATTTTTTCGGATTCTCGCCTGTTATTTTCGCAATCAATTTAGAGGCCGCCTTTTTTGGAATATCTAATGATAAAATATCTTCAACCGATAGATTTGAATTAACGCCCTCTCCTGCTTGTATGACAACTACCCATTCGCCTTTAATGCCGGTTTCTTTTAGTTGGTTTAAAATCTGATCCGCATTGCCTTTAAAATATCTCTGAAACTTCTTAGTCAGCTCTTTAGCTACAAATAATTCTCTTTGAGGGGCTTTGATTTGGAGCTCTTTTAAAAGCTTTTGAAGTCTGTGTGGCGATTCATATAAAACAGTAACGTATCCATTAAAGAGTGCTTTACTAAGCGCTGTTTCTCTGTCAC
>WFMO01000222.1 GCA_015489055.1 Helicobacteraceae bacterium
AATGACGATAGAAATACCATCATAGAATTAAGAGCAGGCGCAGGTGGCGATGAAGCAGCCATATTTGTCGGTAATCTTTTTGATGCATATCTGCGTTATGCTGATCTTCGTGGATGGAGCGTTGAGCTTATCTCGACATCTCCATCTGAATCAGGTGGATACAAAGAAGTGGTAGCTCTTATAAAAGGCGATCATGTTTACAGCAGATTAAAATATGAAGGAGGAACACACCGAGTTCAGCGTGTTCCTGCAACTGAGTCACAGGGTCGTGTACACACCTCAGCCATTACCGTCGCGATTATGGCCGAAGTTGATGATGTTGAGATACAGATCAATGAAAATGATTTAAAAATTGATGTTATGCGCTCAAGCGGATGTGGTGGACAAAGCGTCAACACAACGGACTCTGCTGTTCGCATAACGCACCTGCCCTCAGGCATAGTAGTAACAAACCAGGATCAAAAATCACAGCATAAAAATAAAGATAAAGCGATGAAGGTATTAAAAGCCAGACTTTATGACCTACAGATGCAAGAAGCTCAGGCAAAAGACAGCGCAGCCAGATCTACACAGGTTGGAACAGGTGATAGAAGCGGACGTATTCGTACATACAATTACCCTCAAAACAGAATATCAGATCACCGCATAAACCTAACTTTATACAGGCTAAATGAGATTATGGGCGCAGGTTTGTTTGATGAGATTATAGATAATCTAATAGCTGATCATCAAGCTAAGTTAGTTGAAGCTGCAGGATTATAATCTGCGCTAAAAACTCTTTTTACATCTCCCGTGAAATATATAACATTATCTTTAATGTTTAGCTTGAGCTTATCGTTGCTTGCCGGAAAAACATTTGTATCGGCTTGAATCAATCCTTGTGCATATCCTCTGTAAAATGATGCCGCCATTCCTGTTCCGCATGCCAGAGTTTCATCTTCAACGCCACGCTCATAAGTTCTTACATGTAAACCGCTCTTATCAATATAAGCAATATTAACATTTGCATTATACTTATCTCTTAATGCTTTAGCTTCTTGCAGATCGAACATATTGATATCTTTTACAAAGCTAACTAAATGAGGTACACCGGTATCTATTTTCCACCACGAAACTCCATTGTGCATTATATCTTTGTCTAAAACAATCGGCGGAGTCAACTCGCTAGTTACAGTATTATCTTCTACAAAAGCACTGATAACACCTGCAGGTGTTAAAAATCTCATCTTCTGAGGTGCAAGATTGTTCAAAAAGGCATAATGCGCACATGCTCTACTCCCGTTTCCGCACATCTTTGCATCACTGCCGTCACTATTATAAAACTCCCACTCAAAATCATAGCTTTTGTTGGGTACCAGGACAATCAGTCCATCTGCTCCGATACCGTTTTGGCGGTCACATATCTCTTTTGCCAATTCATTTCGCCGTTTTTTTATAAATGTATGAAAAATAACAAAATCATTACCGTTTGCGCTATACTTTACAATGTTCATCTATCTGTACCTCTTTTTTATATTTGCCACAAATTGCTCTACTTCAGATTGAAGATGCGGCAAATCTATTGAATTATCTATTACCCAGGTTGCCCGTTTTTTTTTCTCATCAATAGGAATTTGAGAATTGATCCTTCTAAGTGATTGCTCTTTTGTAAATCCATCTCTTTTCATAAAACGCTTCAACTGAATTTCAGGCGGAGTATAAACAACGACGCTGTCTTTTATTTCGTAGCCCTGTTTTTCAAAAAAAAGCGGTATATCTATAAGATATGGAAATTTAAAGCCATCTTGTTTGTCGGCTCTTTTTTTTATCTCTGTACGTATTAAAGGATGTAAAAAATCCTCCAATTTTTTTTTCGCAACCTCGTCTTGAAAGATTAAGCGCCCTAAAGCAGGCCTGTCAACATGTAAACTTCTGATATACTTATCGCCAAAATTATCTATAACCCACCTTTGATTTTCTTCTAAAATTTGATGACTTATAGCATCAGCATCGATTACTCTCATCCCGTTTAGCCCAAGCAAAGACGCTACTGTGCTTTTGCCCGTTGCTATGGAGCCTGTCAGCGCAATAGCATACTCAAAATTCATCAGTTTTTAATAATACCCAAATATGCTCGTTTTATATAATTGCCCATAGCAAATGCAGCTATATGTACATC
>WFMO01000223.1 GCA_015489055.1 Helicobacteraceae bacterium
CATGTGATGCACTGATTACAGATTGTGGAAATATTACCAATAACTATGCACTACAGATAAAAGGCATGAGATACAAAATAGATGAACTGCTTGGTGTACACTTTAGCAAACAAGAGCAAATGATACTTGATGGTGGAGATTTTATAAACCTGTACTTATCGCCAAAAGACTATCATCGCTACCATGCACCAATCGATCTCCAAGTGCTACGAATAGTTCACATACCGGGAAAACTTTATCCAGTCAATATACCGTCATTAAAAAAGAGGCTTAATCTTTTTATAGAAAACGAGCGTGTTGTGATGAAATGTAAAACGATTAATGATAAAATTTTTTATATGGTGCTTGTCGGCGCGTTAAATGTTGGAGTTATGCAGCTCTCATTTGAACCGCGCATTAAAACAAATGCAAATGCCCGCCAAGCAAGCATATACGAATATTCAGATTTATACTTAAAAAAAGGTGAAGATTTTGGATGCTTTGAGATGGGTTCTACTATCGTTTTAATCAGTGAAAAAAAGCTATTAAACAGACTTATTAAAATAGATGAACATGTGAAATATGCACAAACGATAGCAAAACTGACGCAAGATATCAGTATCCCATCAGCCGCTCAAGCGACATAGCTCCGTCAAAAAGAGTTTGCTCATCAAAAGCATTTGCTATGAGTTGAAGTCCGATTGGCATGCCATTGCTTGCGTTTGCCACAGGTAAGGATATTGCAGGCAATCCAGCTAAATTTATGGATATAGTATAGATATCGCTTAGATACATATCTAAAGGATTATGCAATGCTCCAAACTTATAAGCAGTATCAGGGGCTACGGGTGAGAGAATAAGATCTACATTTTCAAATATTTTTGCATAATTATCTTTAATAAGATGACGAACTTTTTGAGCTTTAACATAATATGCATCATAATATCCTGATGAGAGAACAAAATTTCCAAGCATTATACGCCGTTTAACCTCATCACCAAAACCTTCGCTTCTTGTTTTTACATATAGCTCTTCTAGATTATTGCCTGTTTTTTGATTACCGTATCTAATGCCGTCATATCTAGCAAGATTTGTAGCAGCTTCGGCAGTAGCTGTAATATAGTAGGCTGAAATATCGTATTTTGGATCTTCCATCTCTTTTTCTACAATAGTGTGACCATCTTTACTCAAAGCGTCAATGGTATCATTATAAGCTTTTTGTACGTCCAAGCTTGCATCTTTAACATATTTTGGCAATATGGCAATACGCAACTTTCTGTCCAGATTTAACTTATCGCTTATTTTTTCATATTGTATGTTTGCGCTAGTAGAGTCTTTGGTATCATAACCGCTTATAATGTCATACAAAATTGCCGCATCTTCAACATTTTGCGTAATTGGTCCTATTTGATCAAGACTTGAAGCATAAGCTCCAAGACCGTAACGACTAACACGCCCATAAGTTGGTTTCATGCCTACTATACCGCAAAATGCTGCCGGTTGCCTGATAGATCCTCCGGTATCACTGCCAAGAGCTGCAACAGCCAAACCGGCAGCTACTGCGGCCGCACTTCCGCCACTGCTTCCACCAGGCACGCAATCACGATTTATTGGATTTAAGGTTTTACCATAAAAACTACTCTCAGTCGTTGAACCCATAGCAAACTCATCCATATTGGTTCTGCCAAATGGACTAAGACCGCTTTGTAATAGTTTTGTTATTACTGTTGCATTGTATGGTGCGATATAACCTTGCAAAATATTTGAACCGCTGGTAACTGACCAGTCTTTTACCTGAATATTATCTTTTATGGCAATTGGTACACCACTGCCAACATTTTGGATATCAATATATGCATTTAGCTGCGCATCAGATTTAATGCTCTGTTTTAACTGCTCTTTTAATGTTGATATTTTCTTATCATCTAAAGTCAGAGCCTCTTTTAATGTAATCATCCATCTTCCCTTATTTTTTTAACTTTTCTTACCATATAAATCCCAATTCCAACGACAGCCAAAATAACAACAACTGTCCAAATAATAAATTCTGATGAAACAGGCTGTGAAAAATCAGGCATCTAGCACCTTACGGCAACGCTTGCACACTTCATCTTCTTTTTTGGATGTCATTTTCCAGCATCTCGGGCATTTAAAGCCCTGAGCCCGTATAATGATAAACTCATCACCGTTAACGGTAAAATGAGCCAATTCATCCTCATATACATCTTTTTCATTTACACTTGAGACAACAAACCAATCTTCAGCTTCTATATTTGGCATGCCATGTAAAATATCTGAATCTGTTGAAATTTCAACTTCTAGTGTATTTTTTATCTTTTTATCTTTTTTCAAAATGTCGATAGCTTCAAAAAAAGTATCCCTTGCTTTTAGCATATATGCCTCATCGAAATCTGCATTCTCTACATGTAAAGGAATATACTCTATATCAAAAATATCTTCCGCATCCCCTTTTATAATGAGCGGTGCATGTTCTAGTATCTCATCTGCAGTATATGTTAATATCGGTGCGATTATACCTAGTAAAGATTTTGCAATAAGCGCTAACGCACTTTGTGAAGCACGTCGGTGTATATCATTTTGTCCGTCACAGTACAGCCTGTCTTTTGTGATATCTATATATATTCCGCTTAAATCATTCACTATAAAATTATTTAACGCCATCATAGCTTGAACAAAATTATATTCTTCAAAGTTTTTAGAGATATTGTTAAAAACTTTGCCAGCTTTTTGAACTATCCATCTATCTAAAATACTCATATCAGAAATATCTACAATCTCGTCAAGGTCATTAATATTTGCAAGCATAATTCTAAAAGTATTTCGTAATTTACGGTAATTTTCAGCTATTTGTTTTAAGATATCGTTAGAGATTTTCAAATCTCCCTGATAATCACTAGAAGCAACCCATAATCTCAATATCTCAGAACCAAACTCTTTTAAAACCTTATCTGGAGATATCACATTACCTTTTGATTTGCTCATTTTTTCACCCTTGGCATCAACGGTAAAACCATGGGTTATAACACTTTTATATGGTGTTTGATATTCTATGGCCGAACTTAAAAACAGTGAAGATTGAAACCATCCCCTATGTTGATCGCTTCCTTCTAAATATACATCCGCAGGATACATCCCTGCATCATAATTACGCGATTTTAAGACGGTATTCCAAGTAGAGCCACTGTCAAACCAAACATCTAAAATATCTGTTGTTTTCTCAAGCTCTTCAGGCTTATATCCACTCCCTGGATATAAAAGCTGAGAAATATCAAGATCATACCAGGCATCACTGCCTTGCATCTCAAATATCATGGCGACAAAATTTAAAACTTTTTCATCAAGTAGAACTTCGCCTGTTTCTTTGATTTTGAAAAATGCAATAGGCACACCCCAATCACGTTGACGTGATATACACCAATCAGGACGATTTTCAACCATAGACGTTAAACGATTTTTTCCTGTTTGAGGATAAAAATCTGTTCGTAAAATACCCTCAAGCGCAATGTCTCGCAGAGATTTATCTTGTCCTTTTGGCTTGTCATCGACTGAAATAAACCACTGCTTTGTTGCTCTATAGATAAGCGGTGTATGAGATCTCCAGCAGTGTGGATAGGAATGGGTAAAACGACTTACATGTAACACACTGTTGCCTAGAAGTTCGATAATATCTTCATTTGATTTAAAAATATGACGACCGATAAAGTCTTGAGCATTTGGCAAAAGCTTCAATTCATCGACACTCTTGTCAAAGCATCCCGTCTCATCTACTGGCATAATAACTTCAAGTCCATACTTAAGCCCTACTTTATAATCATCCTCTCCATGTCCAGGCGCCGTATGAACACAGCCTGTACCGTTATCCATTAAAACATGTTCACCTAAAACGATGATTGATTCTCTACCATTTAATGGATTGATAGCTTTTTTATTTTCAAGAGATTTTGCTTCAAACACCTTAACAATTTTGCCATCTAAGACACCCTGCTCTTTTAAAGAATCAACTAGCTTTTGGGCAACAATATAACCGC
>WFMO01000224.1 GCA_015489055.1 Helicobacteraceae bacterium
GATAATCACCAAGCATCGGGCTTTTTTGTGTATGATTGTCTATATTTTCAGGCTTAAGAGCAGTTTGTGTATTGAGATTGTCTAGCGCATCGTTGTCATTAAGTATTTTTGGCTCAACAACAGCTTCGGTTAGTGGCTGTTCGTGATGAATTGTATCTTCTGTAGAGATGGTATCTTTGTCTATCTGCACTAACGGCTCGGTGGAGGTGTTGGTTTGATGTAGATTTTGCAATATAACGATATACGATTCTTCATCGGGACTATCTTTCATATAAATAGTATCTATAACAAGATTTGTCATAAAAGTTGTTCCGTTTACATTAAGTATTGCTTTGGCTTCTTGAATATCAGAATTGAGTATATATAAAATCCACTTTAAATTTTTAAAGTTGTGAATATAGCCGGGTTTTTTTACAAACAAATCAGCAAAGTCATGACAAGCACTTTGAAAATCTGCAAATGTTTTAAAGCCGAGCTTGTTTAAATCTTTTTTATCAATACCGATAAATTCAAATCTATGATTATAAATTAACATACACTACCTTTGCTGCTCATTTTCTCTCATCCTTTTATATGCAATTTCAATCTCTTGTATATCTTTACGGCTTGCTGGTTTGCGTGCTGCGATATATCCGGTGATGTGACCATTTTTATCATATTCAGGCTCAATAGTCGTATCAACCCAATAATAAAGTCCATCTTTTCTTAGATTTTTAACTAATCCATGCCAGATTTGACCTGTTTGTATGGTTTCCCACATTTGCTTAAAGGCGGATTTGGGCATATCCGGATGCCTGATTATACTGTGAGGCTGTCCTATTAACTCCTCTTTTGCGTATGCTGCGATTTCACAAAATTTACGATTTGCAAAAGTTATCTTACCTTTGAGATCTGTCTCGCTAATAATAGCTCTTCCCTCTTCGTAATAGTATTCTTCATCAATGGCTTGCGGTCTTTGCATCTCTTAACCTTTTAAAAGCTAGCGCTGATAATATATCATAATTTAAGATAAAAAAAACTTATTTGTATTCATTTTTTATTATTTTAGCATATTTCTTATTTAAAATATCTGCAATCTCTTCCTCGGTCGCTTTTTTCAAATTTTCAAACGTACCAAAATAGTTTAAAAGTTTTATAATTTTTGCCTGGGATATTCCTTTGAGTGAGAGCAATTTGCTTTGTTTGTCTAGTTTTAATTTTGTTTTTTTATGAAAAGTGATTGCCGATCTGTGTGCTTCATCACGAAGTCTTTGTATAAACTGCATTCTTTTATCATCTTCATCAAGATTAAAACTCTGACCTTTAATATGTATTATATCTTTTGCTCTGCCTTTGGCGCGGTGTGTTTTAGCGTCTATTTTTTCTTTAGAAATAGCTATGGCATCTAAAAAAACTCCACTTGATTCTATCAGCTCAAGAGCTAGTTTGAGCAGTGTCTCTCCACCGTCAAGTATCCATAAATCAGGCGGCTGGTTTTTATCAAAGCTCTCTATTCTGCGAAGCAGCATCTCTTTCATTTGTGCATATTCATCTTTGGCTGTTAGATGATATGTCCTATAAGAGGCTTTATCAAACTTGTCATGATCATATACTATCATAGCTCCGACGGTTGCCTGACCCGACATATGTGAATTATCAAATGCCTCAATACGAATAGGTAAGCGCTGCAGGTGAAATATCTCTTTTATGCGCAATAGTAACTTATCAATATGGTTATCATTTTTACGGTTTAATAATTCATGAGCATTTAACAATGCTAGTTGTATCAATCTTTTTTTATCGCCTCTTTTGGGAGTTGTGATATTTGTTTTTTTATGAAAAAGAGTGCTTAGATAACTTTGCAGCATATTTTTTGAAGTAAAATCATGTGCTGTTAGTATCGGTGCTGTTATTGGTGGGATTGTATTGTTGTAAAACTCCATAATAGCACGATAATATATCTCATCAAGATCAAAACCTTCGTTTAAATAGATATAATCAGAAGAGGAAGATACTATTTTGCCACTTCTCATAAATACTCTGACAACAACAGCGCGATTTTCGTTATGAGAAGCGGCAAAAATATCATAATTATCATTAGTTGCCAAATCTATCTGTGATACAAGGTTTGATTTATCAATATTTTCAATTCTCATTTTTAAAACATTCGCATCTTCAAATCTTAACTCCTTGGAATAAGACTGCATTTTTTCTTTCAGCTTAGAAGTAAGAAGATTTTTATTTTGTATAAATGAGATAGATTTTTGTATCTCATTGTCATATTTTTCTTTGCTAATATCAAATTCACACGGAGCTAAACATTTTCCTATTTGATAATACAGGCATGCTTTTTTGCCGTTTAAACAGCTCTTTTTTTGAACAAGTTTGCAAAAATCATATATAGAGTTTAGTATATCTCTTGCGCCTACGGAGTATGGACCGAAATATTTGATATTTTTTGACGCTATGATCTTTCTTGTGATATCAAATCTTGGATACTTAGCCGAGTAGTCTATATAAATGTATGGGTAGGTTTTATCGTCACGAAGTAAGATATTATATTTTGGCTTTAATTGTTTAATCATAGAATTTTCAAGTATTAAAGCGTCATGTTCGCTTTTTACGACAATATATTCCATAAAAGTTGTTTGAGACAACATCTTTAAGATTCTGCCGCTTTGATTTGGATTTGGATGTAATGAAGGGGTAAATCTCCAGTAGCTTTTAACCCGTTTTTTAAGATCTTTTGCTTTACCTATATATAACAGTTGTCCTTTGTCGTTAAAGTATTGATATATTCCTGCACTTGAGGGTAGGTTTTTAATCTTATTTATCATTTTTTTTACTTAAAATATCTCTTATATCTTCAAAAATAGCATGTAATTGCTCATCGGTGGTATCATTTATAAATTGCGCCTGCGCTCTTTGGGCAAACTCCTCATCACTGCTAGCACCTGTATATAAATCTATCTCTTGTCTTGGTTTGTGCGAAACGTACGCTTTTATATCTGTAATTTCTATATTTTCACACTCTTTTGGCGTAAATTGCTTTAATGGTGTTTTAATCGATTGTATTATATGATGAAACTCTTGTTTGGCCCATGGATGGCTGAGAACAAAATAGAGTGTTTTATTTTGAATGTATCCATAAACAATCATCTGTTGTAAAGGCTGTGGAAAGAGTGTTTGTATTTTTTTAATACAAAATACATTTGATAGTTTTTTAAACTGTGACCGATTTTGTAAAGAGGATAGAATTTGTTGAGAATTTTTCATATGATTATTATATCATTTTTAGCGTTAAGTTTATTTGGCTGTGGTTTTAAAGCGCCACCGTATTATAAAGCAAGTAGTCCTGCCGGTAAAGGAGTGAATGTAAATCCATGAAATATGATGTTATTATTATAGGGTGTGGGGTTGCCGGTTTGTATGCAGCACTAAACTTGCCTAAAGATAAAAAAGTTCTTTTGATAAACAAACGTGAACCTTTTAAATGTAACAGTTTTTATGCTCAAGGGGGCATAGCTTTGGCAGTTGATAGTGATGATATACCAAGTCATATTCAAGATACTTTGCAAGCCGGAGCCGGACTTTGTGATGAAGAAGCCGTAAAGACGTTAAGCGGTGCCTCACGAGATATAATTGATGAGGTTATAGCTTTAGGTTTTGAATTTGATAAAGATAAAGAAGGACATCTGCTATATACTAAAGAGGCTGCGCACTCAAGAGATAGAATTTTACATGCAGGCGGTGACGCAACGGGCAGATATCTGCATATTTTTTTACTAGAACATAATGTGCATCCGATGATGTCTGATAGCAGAGTCGTGGATCTGCTCATAAAAGAGGGTGAATGTTACGGTGTAACTGTTTTAAATCACAGAGAAACTAAAAATATATATGCAGATAATGTAATTATTGCAAGCGGAGGCGTGGGCTCTTTGTTTGAGTACCATACAAATGCGCCTACAATTAGTGCAGATATGCAGGGATTGGCTCTATTAAAGGGCATCAAGCTCGAAAAGATGGAGATGATGCAGTTTCATCCGACTGTTTATATAGACAATAACTCCGTCCAAAAGCTTTTACTAACAGAAGCGCTTCGCGGCGAGGGCGCAACCATCGAAGATGAAAAAGGAAAAAGATTTTTATTTGATTATGATGATCGGGGAGAACTTGCATCTAGAGATATTGTAAGCCGCGCCATTTATGATTATAAAAAAAAGACAGGCTCTGAGGTTTATCTGTGCTTTTATGAATTTAGCCATGATTTTATGCGACATAGATTTCCAAATATTTATCAAACATTAAAAATGCTGGGTTATGATGTACCAAATCAGCGCGTGCCTATATCGCCGGCATTTCATTATGCTATCGGCGGCATTAAAACAGATTTAAACGGACATGTGGAAGGGGTAAAATCCCTTTATGCTATAGGCGAGGTGGCTTCTACGGGCGTGCATGGCGCAAACCGTCTGGCTTCGAATTCTTTGCTTGAGGGATTGGTGTTTGCAAAGCGGGCAGTTAATGATATACTCAAAGATAAAAGCAAAAAAGCTGATATTGAGTTTGATATTACCGATGATGTGATGAGCTATAAAGAGGACAAGAAAAAAAAGGATCTCTTGCGTCATATTATGTGGGAACATGTCTGTATTGTGCGAACACCAAAAGGACTGCA
>WFMO01000225.1 GCA_015489055.1 Helicobacteraceae bacterium
AGTTTGTAAAATAATTTTTTATCATCTTCGCTTGGAAGAGATTTTCCATCAACCATAAAGAGTATGATATCAGCACCGTAGGCCGCATCTATGGATTTGTCTTTTATCCTGTCAAACAACTCACAGCCCTTATCTAGTCCACCAGTATCTAGCAACATGGCTTCTTTGTCTAAAATATTTATGACACGGCGCTTTACATCTCTAGTTGTGCCAGCTTCTTCACTGATAATCGCATCACGCTCTTTGATAAGACGGTTAAACAGTGAACTTTTGCCAACATTTGGCTGACCTATAATCGCAATTTTTTTCATATAAACTCTTGTATTAAGTACTACTACTTATATATTTTGTGCAATTATAGCTAAAAGAGCTGCTTAATTTGTGGGAAAATCATGGTTTAGTCTTTTTAAAGCTTCTTTGGATTGAAACTGTTGCCATAAAGCATTCTTATTACCGTAACTACTGCTTGTAATCTGCTTTTTAATATCACTATTTATTGATGTAATCGGCATTGCTACTAAAACAAACAGTGTACCGTCTTTTGGATTTTGCCATGACTTTATCTGTTTAGTGCCTCTTAAATTTTGCTGTGCTAGTTGCTGTGAAACCTGTGTTGATACAGCATCAACTGCTTCTTGGCTTTTTACGCCGGTAGAGCGGACAAACTGCGCAACTTTTGCTTTTACGTTTGTTTGTATTTTAAATGCCAAATCATTTCTTGCCTGTGCCAATGCATTTACGCGTGTAAAACCAATACCTGCCTGGCTAAGTGGAGCACTGCCAAGCCCAACTATCATACCACTGCTACCTTGTGGCATGCATGTCCATGACGGAGCCTTTACTCCGTCTTGCGTGCAAGCGTAGTTGTTGGTAGAAGATGGTTTTGGCTTATGGCTACATCCGGCTATAAAGAGCAAAATAGATATACTAAGCAATAAAGAGTAATATTTTTTCATGATAATTCCTTTAAGAGTGTGTTTGGGTAATTATACTATTTTTTACTGTTTTTAAAAAGAGATGATATTTCTTATCTTTATTATTTACAATAAGAATTTTTGCAAATATATGTGATGTCGGCTATAATTACGAAATGTTTTATTATGATTATGATAAATTTAAAAACGATACACGTAAGCTTATCAAGCAGTTGTCTTTGCATGAGCTTGATACGATTGTAGCTATCGCTAGAGGCGGGCTTATGCTCTCTCATGCCCTAGCGCAGGGACTGGATATCAGAGATGTGCAGTCTGTAAGCACTCAGCTTTATGATCAAAACATAAAAAGAGATAAAATATCTTTACATGTAAACTGCAATCTTTTAACAAGTAAAAAAGTGCTAATAGCCGACGATATCGCAGATAGCGGGCTTACCTTAAAGTCGGTAAAAGAGGAGTTGATTAGATTATATCCTGAGTGTGATTTTAAAACAGTTACTTTGTTTTATAAAAAAGATTCGATTATCCAGCCGGATTTTACACTCAACGAGGCAACCGACTGGATAGAATTTTTTTGGGAAAAAGATTTTATTGTTTAAACATTATAATATGTCGCATTTGGATGATATACTACCATAGCAGAGGTGGACTGCTCAGGATGGATTTGAAAAGTTTCACTAAGTTCTATGCCAAACTCTTCGGGTTTTAAAAGATTAAAAAGTGGACGGTTTAATTCTAAATCAGGACATGCGGCATATCCAAATGAGTATCTAGCTCCTTGATATCTGTTCATTCTTACATCGCTTAGCGTATTTCCCTCGTCTTTAGCGATATCTAGGTCAAGTCTTATCTGTTTGTGAGCAATCTCAGCTAACGCTTCAGCCAATTCGACTCCAAGTCCATGAAACTGATAATATTCCGTATAATCACCTGCTTCATATATCTCATGTTCAACTTCACTTAGTTTTGAACCCGCACTTACACATGTAAAAGCTATGGTGTCATGTCTGTCATGGTGAAAGAAATCGCTAAGCGCACGGTGAGGTTTACGTCTTTGTCTTGGAAAGGTAAATTCCTCTATAGCTCTAGCAAATACATCCTTAAAATCTTCGCGGTTTATATTGCTTTGGTTTGTAAAACCTTCGCTTTCATCAAAGATTAGCAGTTTGTTGTCATTGCTTCTACATGGCCAATATCCATAGACTATAGTAGGCTCAAACAGCTTTTCATCCAAAAATCTTGCCTTTAGCTTTTCATAAGCAGGCCAAACTATCTCATCAAGCTGTTTTTGATAAGCTTCTTTGCTTAAACCCTTAGAACTGTATCCCCAGCGAGCTTTAAATAAAAGTTTATGATTTATCCAGCTAAATGCCATCTCTATTTGTGCGGGTGTTAGTTTTATCTCGCGTCTGCCCCAAAACGGAGGAATAGGTACTCTTACATCTCGCGTGGGCATCTTAAGCTCAGCAAACGGAGGGATAATTATCTCTTTTTTTTCCTCTTTTTCAATAGTTGGTGCGTTTGGATGCAGGTTTGTATCAAAATTACCATCTTCTATGCGACTCATAGCCGTAACACCGTCAAAAGCGTCTTTGCAGTAAAAAATAGGTCCATCATAAAAGGGACGGCAATATTCCTCTATAAACGAACGCGTAAGTGCCGCACCGCCAAGCAAAATAGGTATTTTTATGCCTGCTTCTTGCAACGCAGTTAGATTGTCTTTCATAACTTGTGTCGATTTTACCAAGAGTCCGCTCATGCCAATCGCACTTGCGTTATGCTCTTTTAAGTTTTGTAAAAACTGTTCAAGCTCAACTTTTATACCGAGATTGATTACCTTAAAACCATTATTTGACAAGATGATATCAACAAGATTTTTACCCACGTCATGAACATCGCCTTTAACGGTTCCAAGGATTAGCGTTGTATCGGTTTGTTTTTCAATTTTTGGCAGATAAGGCTCAAGTAAATCTACGGTTTTTTTCATAGTCTCAGCACTTTGAAGCACAAATGGAAGTTGCATCTGCCCTGAACCAAACAGCTCTCCAACTACCTTCATAGCATCTATTAAAATCTCATTTACTATCCTCTGTGGTGCAATCTTATCTTTTAGTTTATCAACTAAAGGCAACATCCTGTCTTTGTCACCATCAAGCAATAGTTTTGCTATTTTTTCTTCATCACCTAAAGCTTCAAACTCAGCGTCAAGGACGTCTGAATCGACTGCTTCTTTATGGCTGAAATGTTCTATAAAAGCAAAAAGGGCTTCGCCGTTTGGCTTACGATTAAAGATTAGATCGTCACAAAGTTTTTGCTCCTCTTTTGATATTTTGCTAATAGGAATGATATGCTTTACATTGATGATAACGGCGGTTAGTCCGGCTTTTATGCAGTGATGTAAAAACATAGAGTTAAGATATGGTCTTGCGTCTTTGTCTAATCCAAAAGATATATTAGAGAGCCCTAAAATAGCTCCTGATTCAGGATGAAGTTCTCTAAATTGCTTTATGGCCTCTATTGTATTTATGCCGGCATCAAAATACTCATCACCACCGCTTCCAAGTGTAAAGGTGAGCAGATCAAAAACAAGGTCTTGCGGATTTATGCCATGTTTTTTTGTAGCCCTTTCATAAATTCTTTGGGCTATTTGCACTTTTTGTTCAACTGTTTTTGCCATACCTTTTTCATCAATCGCCAGACAAACCAAAGATGCGCCGAATTTTTTTGCCAGTTGACAAATTATGTCAAACTTCTGTATACCGTCTTCAAGATTGACGGAGTTTATTATCGGTTTACCTCCTATTAGCTTGAGTGCTGTCTTAAGTGCTGTAACTTGTGTAGAGTCAGGCATAAGTGGCAGAGCGATTTTTTGAGCATAGAGTTTTATTGTTTCATGCATATCTTTTGTCTCATCTCTTCCTGCAAAGCCAACAGACACATCAAGGACATGCGCTCCTGCGCGGACTTGTTGTTGGGCAACGCTGAGTGTTCCTTCATAGTCTTCTGCCAATAAAAGTTCGCGAAACGCTTTTGAACCTGTTGAGTTGCTTCTCTCACCAACTAGCAAAGGAGCTGGTTGCTGCATAAGAGTAGTTGTGTTAAACAGCGACGCTAATGCAGTTGGCTGGCTTCCTGATGGCTGTTTTGGCACTTTACATGTAACGCGATCCACAAGCGCACGGATATGCTGCGGGGTTGTGCCACAGCATCCTCCTAAAAAGCTAACGCCGCTAAACTCTAAAAACTCCTCTTGTTTGTCTGAAAATTCATCAGGTCCCATAGGATAATATGTGTATCCACCGCGATTTTGAGGAAGTCCCGCATTTGCATGCACAGATATTGGCTTGTCCCATATCTGGCTTAGAGTCTTTACATGTTTTTTTACCTGATCTGGTCCTGTTCCGCAGTTAAATCCAAGACTTAAAATATCAAATGGCTCTAAAATTGTTGCTATCGTATTTGTATCTGTTCCAATTAACATGGTTCCAGCAAGCTCGATTGTAACTGAGACCATAATGGGGATCTCAACATCTCTTTGTTTGGATGCCTCCTGGCATGCATGCAGAGCTATTTTTATCTGAAGAGGGTCTTGACAAGTTTCAAGTAAAAAAACATCAACTCCGCCGTCAATGAGTCCAAGCGCGCATTGCGTGTATCCTTCAAGCATTTCATCGTACTCTATGTGCCCTAATGATGGCAGTTTAGTTCCCGGACCGATTGAGCCTAGCACATATCGAGGCTGTTTTGATGTAAAGAACTCATCACATTTTTTTCGTACAATCAAAGCACCGGCACGCGATAACTCATAAGCTCTGTGGCCTATGCCGTATTCATCTAAAACCCATGAAAACGCGCCAAAAGTGTTTGTGGTAATCATATCTGCGCCAGCTGTTAAATAGGCGTTGTAAATATCTTCCATGACATTTACGGCTGTTACATTTAAGAGTTCATTGCATCCCTCCAGTCCTTCCCATGCCTCTTTTGGAATCTCTTTTTCTCGTTGTTGGAGTTGTGTTCCCATGGCGCCGTCTATGATAAGCGGGCGTTTTTTTATAGTATTTAAAATCTGTTCTTTAATTGTCATCTACTTTTTAACCTTTTTCAACGCGGTTGCGTCCATTTTCTTTAGCTTTGTAAAGCGCGTTATCGACTCGTTTTAAAAGATGCTCCACATCTTCTTTATTTTCGTATTGTACCACACCAAAGCTCATGGTAACTGCTGTAATTTCTTTAAAATTTTGTACACGTTGCCTCATTTTCTCAGCTAAGACAATCGCATTTTCCAGGTTTGTATAAGTTGCTATAATGATAAACTCTTCCCCGCCTACTCTACAAAAAGTATCATCGCTTCTTAGCATTGACGAAATAAGCTTGGTGTAGGCGATTAAAACCTTGTCGCCTGTATCATGACCG
Organism: Helicobacteraceae bacterium; assembly: GCA_015489055.1. Lineage (GTDB taxonomy): Bacteria > Campylobacterota > Campylobacteria > Campylobacterales > Sulfurimonadaceae > Hydrocurvibacter. The sequence continues at coordinate 5,349 of WFMO01000225.1, forward strand.
TAAGTATCATTAATCTTTTTAAAAAAATCTATATCAAACATGATGAGCGAAAGAGGGTAGTTGTATCTTTTGATTTTTTGGAGTTCGTGGTTTATGGTTATATTAAAATAATATCGATTATGAATATTTGTAAGGGTATCCGTTATCGTTAGATGCTCTAGTTTTTTTTGATAAATCTCCTCTTTTGTGATATCTGTAAGCACAACACAAAAATTATTATCATTTGAAATTTTAGATACCGATACGGTAAAATAATAGATATCTTTATCTATTTTTATATTTACTTTGTGCTTTTTACCAGGATGAAGAGTTATGTAATCTATCCATAATTTACCATTCATGTATTGCTGTATATAATCTTGTTTTGGTAGAAAATAATTAGTTAAGCAGATATCTTTTAACTTGGTTTTAGGATTAAAATATTTATAAAAGATTTTGTTTGTTTGTATAATATGCTTTTTATCTGTAATTATAATAATATTGTTTGTAAGATCAATGATATTTTGATAATACATCTTTTGTTTTTTGTTCGAGATAAACAGTTTTATGCTAAGTAGCAGTAATAAGCTTATAATTGCTATTATATTGATAACCATCCATTTGAAAGTAAAGTATTTTACATTCATATCTGTATCGTGAGAGATTTTATCAAACATAATAAAATAACCGATTGTCTGATGATTAATGTTTCTTAGTTTATAGCATACTATGAGTCTGTTATTTTTAAGATCAACATTGTACGGAGCTGCGCAATATTTTTTTACTCCATGGATTTCAAGGTATTTTATGATTTTATGCGAAGAGTTGTCATCGGCTATAAAATACTTACGTATATATTTTTTAGCAGGCAAGTCTTCTAATTGATGTTTATGAGATTTTTTACCTAAAGTGATAGAGCTTATTTGTAAGCTATCTAGCTTCTTAACTATAGGTGAAAAATGGGAGATCACTTCAACTGCACCTATAAATTTATGATGATAAAATATAGGTGAGACTGCCTTGATGGATATGGTATAATGACCGATACTTATGGAGTTTATTTTTCTTTTATATCTTTTTACAAAATGAAGCTCCGGTTG
>WFMO01000226.1 GCA_015489055.1 Helicobacteraceae bacterium
AAAGAGAAGATAGTCGAAAAGATAGTCGAAATGCCAAAAATCGAATATGTCGAAAATCCTGTAAATATAGAGTTAAAACGAAAAATTAGAGAGCTAGAACAAGAGTTGAACAAACACAAAAAAGAGAATGAGATCAGCACACAACATAGCTATCAGCATCTTTTATTTTTCAAACACTACAAAGCACTCATAACGACAGATTTAAGTGACTACTATGTGAAATCTCAAGATCAAAAAACTATATTTTCTAGCAAGAAAAAAAACGTAGAGGTAGTCGATATGGGCGATCGACTACTGGCGAAAAATACGAATATTCAGGAGCAAGTGAAGCTCATGCTTGATATAGCAACCGCCAAAAAATGGAATCTTGAAACGCTAATAATCAACGGTAGTGATCAATTCAAAAGCGAAGCGAAAAAACAAATATCAGAGCGACTTGAAATCGCAGAGCAGTTTGCTTTATTTGATGAGCCAGAGCCGACACCGAAGCCAGAGCCAGAAAAGCAGCCAAAAGAACCAGAAGTATACAAAAAACCACAACTCAAAAAAGATCAGATAGATATTGCAGTAGAAAACAAAAATGAGTCTATAAATTTAAGTCCAGAATCAAAACAGTTTGAGCGTATATCCGCTGAAGATGATAACAATACACCCATTGATCATCTAAAAATCATAGAAAATATGAAAATAGATCCATTAGTTGAAAAGCTTGAACCGAAAGAACCGAAGCCAGAATCAAAACAAGAATCAAAGCCACAGCAGCGAACATATATGCACCCATAGAGAGCTTTTTTATTCATCTATACAAATACACTCATAATCAAATAAAAGTCCTAATAAGTGCTTTAAAAGCTCAAAAAACTAGACGTATATTTGCTCTATATGGGCTTTTCTTTTTTTGTATTTAGATGAGTGGCTTTTTTTTAGCTTTGTAAGCTTATTTACTCTTGCTCTTGCTCTTTAGAAATTGTTAAATTTCTCCCTAGTCTTTTTAAGAAATCTATCTTTAAAGAAAAACTATCTTTGGGGATACCCCTAGAATCCCAGTATATAGGGCTTTTTTGAAATCTATTATGATAAAAATGGGGATAACTATGATAAAAATGGGGATAACTATGATAAAAATGGGGATAACTATGATAAAAAATATTTAATTATCATATAAGGTAAATAAGAATATAATATGATATAACAAAAAAGAGGTTCATAATGAATATAATTTCAGTAGAAGATAATAAAAATAATATAGTGAAAAAACATAATAACATAATAAAAGCAAAAGGTAATCTAAGCTCAACAGCTCAAAAAATGTTAGCTATGCTAATTAGTATGGTTAGGATTGATGATAGTGATTTTCAAGAGTATGCACTTAATATAAACGATTATAGAAAAGAAATTGGCTCATCAAATAAAGATACAGAATTTTATGTTCGACAAGCTGAAGAATTAATGAAGAACCCTTTTAGGATAGAAAAAACCCTTTTTAACTGGTGTTCTAAAGTTGATTGGGGGAAATTAGAGGGCTATATAATTTTCAATATTCATAATGATTTAAAGCCTTATTTGCTTGATTTACAAAAAAACTTTACAACATACAACATAGTCAATATTTTATCCCTAAGAGGCGATTATTCGCCTCGTCTATATGAATATCTGGTTATGGAATGGAATGAATTTAAACGTAACTATAAAAAACGACACAACAAGATACCTAAAAGCTACACTTTAGAGGTAGAGATAGATTGGTTAAGAGAATATCTAAAAATTTCAGGAGGCTATCTGTATGCTGATATAAAAAGACAAATACTTGAAAAAGCAAAAAAACAATTCAAAGCTAAAACAAACATTCAATTTGACTATGAAGAAAAAAAAATTGGTCGTAAAGTAAATAGCTTACAAATAACAATAAAAGATAATGGCAAAGGTTCTAACGACCATTTGGCAACAATACAGAGTTTTACTGCTTATATTAGAGATAAATATAAGCCTGATATAACAAACAATGTTTTCCCCACAATTCAAAAAACGACTGAGGGCGATATAAGAATCGACAACAAGGGTAAACTGTATCTTTCATGCGAAGGTCAAATAATAGACTATGACAATAACCAATCACAAAAACTTTGGAATTGGTTGTATGATCT
>WFMO01000227.1 GCA_015489055.1 Helicobacteraceae bacterium
ACCTTGCCAAATTCAAAGTTAAAAGTCTCCTCCTGCTTCCATAGATCTACTGCATTTACAATATCTACATATTGTGGCATCCATTCTTGCAAAGAAATCTCAAAATTTGTTTTGGCATACTCATAAGTTATTTTTGTAGCACTTTTTGTGGTATCTAGGTAGTACCATTCATACTTATCTGCACTTGCTTGCCCGCTTCCATGGTGGTCTAGCAGGGTGAGATTGATATTAAAGTTTGTTTCGTTTAATTTATTAACTTGATTGTTTAACCATCTAGATTCATCATAGGTAAGGTTTAAGTCTGTAATTAAAATCAAAATATTGTGTTTATTTGATGCTTTTATATGTTCTATAATCTCTTCGAGTCTGCTTTTGACCTCTGCTCCATAATTTGCATTGTAGCTTTGTATGACATATGGAGTATAGCTCATAATCAGTTGACAGCTGTATCCGTCTAGATCAATATGAGACAAATGGTGTATTGCATCTATTTTCATTGTGTATTTCCTTGTATATTTATTGAGTCCATAACTTCAAATTTTGCATTTGAATCTATTTCTGCATGTGATAATGTAACTATATCGAGACTAAAACGCTCATATATGTCAGCAAGCGGTTTTCTTAATTGCGGGTCAACGATAACAATAACAGGCGATATCCCCTTTTGTAGAACTTTAGCAGCAGTATCGCTTGTTGCTTGAATGAGGCTGTTTATCTCACCTACATTTAACATAAGGGTTCTGATACCGTCTTGTTCGCTTGATTTATCAAGAAGCATCTGTTCTGTTGTGGTATCAAAAGTAATAAGGTGAATTATACCATCATCAGCTTTATACAAGTTTGTGATGACACGTGATAATTTTGAGCGCACCTGTTCTGTTATAAAATCTATGTTTTTTGTGTACTCTGCAACATCGGTAATCGTCTCTAAAATGCTTAACATATCTTTTAACGGGATTTTTTCATGTAGTAATGCTTTTAGAACTTTTTGCACCAATCCAATATTTGCAGCTTTTAGTAAATCCTCTACTACAATTGGATAGGTTGTTTTTAAGTTATCAACAAGTGTTTGGACTTCCTGACGGGTTAAGAGATCTTCTGCGTATTGTTTGACAAGTTCACTCATGTGCGTTGATATTACGGTTGCTGGGTCAACTACAGTATATCCGTTTATGATAGCATCTTCTTTTTGTTCTTGAGATATCCATATAGCATCTAAACCAAAAGCGGGCTCTTTAGTAGGTTCACCCTCAAGCGTTGCTGTTACCATGCCGTTATCCATCGCTAAAAATTTATCCGGCATAATTATACCCTCTCCAATGACGATACCTTTAAGAAGAATCTGATACTGATTGGGCTGCAGATGCAGGTTGTCCCGTATTCTGACTTGTGGCATTAAAAAACCAAAATCAGATGCAATTTTTCTTCGCATTGATCTTATGCGCTCAAGAAGATCCCCTCCTTGTGTCGCATCTGCTAGTCTAATGAGTTGATATCCTAGAGTTAGTTCGAGCATTTCAACTTTTAATATGTCTTCAAGAGCGGCCTCTTCTGTTTTAGCCGTTTCTTGTGCAGAATGCATTTTAGCAGACTGCGTGTTTGAGGATGCATCGGGTTTAGATTGTGGTTGTTGTGAAGATGCAAATATTTGCAGTCCGCCCTGTTTATAACGATACATAAGATATCCTAATCCAAAAAACATAAGACCCACAAATCCCATAGGCACCGTCGGCAACCCGGGCACGATGGCAAACAGTAGCATTATAAAACCTACTATCATCATGGTTTTGGCATTATTTGTCATTTGTGCTATTGTATTGTTTGCAAAGTTGTCAGTTCCGTCATTTGATGATCTTGTAATCATAATACCTGTTGCAGTCGATACTATTAGTGCGGGAACCTGACCTACTATACCGTCACCTATAGTTAAAATAGTAAATGTAGAAGCGCTATGAGACACGCTCATATGGTACTGAAAAACTCCAATTAAAAAACCACCGATTATATTTACAAAAGTTATAATAATAGCAGATATGGCATCGCCTGTGATAAATTTACTAGAACCGTCCATGGCTCCGTAGAAGTTTGCTTCTTGTAAAATACCTGCACGTCTTTTTTTTGCTTCCTCGTCATCAATAAGCCCTGCATTAAGATCAGCATCAACTGCCATCTGTTTTCCCGGCATGGAATCAAGCGTAAATCTGGCAGCGACTTCAGCTACTCTGCCTGAACCCTTGGTAATAACCATAAAGTTGATAATTACCAAAATGCTAAAAACAACTATACCTATGACGTAATTTCCGCCTACAACAAACTCACCAAAGCTTGTAATGATTTGACTCACGGCTTGCGGTCCTTCATTACCATGGCTTAGTATCATTCTCGTTGTGGCGATATTTAAGGATAATCTAAAAAGCGTGACAATTAAAATAATAGTAGGAAATGTCGTTAAATCTGTTGGTTTAGGTACGTATAAGGATATAAGTATAATTAATACAGAGAGCGACATAGATATTGTCAACATCAAATCTAAAATCGGACTTGGGAGCGGTACGATAATGATAGCCAGTATCGCCATTACAAAAAGAACTACACTTAAATCTCGTTGGCCTACAATAAAATTAAGATATTTTATTAGTTGTCGTTTTGCTAATGCTTTTTTAGGCAATTTCTTACTCTTTTGTTAAATCATCAAGTGTTAAAGTATTTAAAAAATCGTCAATCTTGCCCTGTAGTTTATGAAGCAGCGGCCACAAGGAGCAAACGTCAGCCTGATTAGATGGGCATAAGTCTTTTGAAGATGAGCAATCCATAACAGAAGCACCTTTGTCTTCAACTGCGTTGATTACCTCAAGAATCGTAATTTCATTACTCTGTCTTGCAAGCATAAAGCCACCGTTTGCTCCTCTGAAAGATTTAAGTATTTTAGCCTTAGTTAGAAACTGTAAAATTTTTGAAAGAAAACTTTTCGAAATTTTTAATTCTTTTGATAATACCTGCGAATCAACAGGTGAGGGTGATTTTACTAGAATAACTAATGATAAAAGAGCATATTCGCTAGCACGTGTTATTAACATATTAAAAGTGATCCTAATTTTTTTACTTATTATACCTAAAATAGCTTGCGGATATAAAGATATTTTTGATATAATTGCGCCTTAACTTTTAAAGTTAAAAAATTATACCATTCAGGAGGCTTTTATGGCTTTAGATTCGGCAAAAAAGCAGGAAATAGTTAGTAAATATGGACGTCATGAGAATGATACAGGTTCAAGTGAAGTTCAAATTGCACTTTTAACAACACGTATAAATGAATTAACAGATCATTTAAAAACATTTAAAAAAGACCACTCATCTCGCTTAGGTCTGCTGAAGCTAGTTGGTCAGCGTCGTCGCTTGATGCGTTACTTTAAATCAACCAATAGAGAAGGTTACAATACTTTAGTATCAGACCTGGGTATTAGAGACAATATCTAACGATATTACATTTACTCATATTTAGACAAATGTGAGTAAATGTAACCTTTATTTATAAAAACTGTTTTATCGCTCTTTGTAAATCTTCTTTTGTATCAATTCCAAAACTTGTAGACGAAACTTTTACCATAGATATAGGCTTGGAGTGATAAATAGCGCGTAACTGCTCAAGTTTTTCAATATTCTCAATTGGTGCATCTGTAAGATTACAAAACTCTTGTAAACTTTTTTTAGTGAAACCGTATATGCCTATATGACCAAAATATGTTGCTGTATTGCTTCGATTGAAGGGAATTTTTGCTCTTGAAAAATATATGGCATTATCACAGCTATCCAGGACAACTTTGACTAAATTGACGTCTTTTGCGGCATCATCATTTATCTCGTTATAACAGCTTCCCATGATAAAATCTCTATTGTGCTGTTTTAATTCTTTGAGCCTGAGTTGTAATTTATGTATAACCTCTGGATGCAAAAAAGGCTCATCTGCTTGCACATTTATAATAATTTCATGATCGTTAAGTGAGAGCTTTTGAGCACATTCATGCACTCTGTCTGTTCCGCTTTTATGCGCTGTTGAGGTGAGTACGGCTTTTATATTATACTCTTTACATGTAGAGAGTATGAGATCACTATCTGCCGCTACAACTACGTCATCAATCTCTTGGACAGCTCGTGCTGTCCTTACTACCATAGGAAGCCCACCGACATCAGCTAGAACTTTTCTTGCAAATCTACTTGATTCTAAACGTGCAGGAATTATTATCATTTACACACCTTTGATATAATGCCCAAAGTATATCAAAACTGAGTTTAAGGACAGATGTGAAATTGTATCAGCCTGATGAAGGGTATTGCTACAATAGTGATTCTATTGTGCTGTATGGATTTATTAATCGTTTTTGTAAAAGAGGGACTATGCTAGATGTCGGTGCCGGATGCGGCGTCATTGGATTGCTTGTGGCAAGAGACAACGTTGGTATTAAAATGCATGGCATCGAAAAACAAAAAATATTTATAAATTATATTCAAAAAAATATTAAAATAAACAATCTGTCCTATACGCTTTATCATGATGATTTTTTAAAATTTAATTCAAAGCAACAATTTGACCATATTGTATCCAATCCGCCTTTTTATCATGATGGAGCTTCAAGAAGCTCAAATGATATTATAAACAATGCACGATATAGTTTCAATCTTCCAATTAAAGATTTTTTTAAAAAGGTATCCCAGCTTCTGAGTCCAAAAGGTCATTTTGTGTTTTGTTATGATGCAAAACAGTTTGCACTTGTTTGTACTGCTTTAGAAGAAGTAAATTTAAGAGTAGTTGATGTACAATTCGTTCATTCAAAAATTGATAGGAGCGCATCCGTTGTTATGATACATGTAAGAAATAATTCTAGGTCTCTTTTAAATGTTCTACCCCCATTTATAGCTTTTAACGGAAGTAGTTTTAGCGATGAGATGCTCTCTTTGTACAAACAAGCAAATACGGAAAGTATTAAATGCCAAATATAATAAAACAAAATAATTTTTCATATGCCTTTGATGCAGAGGCATGTGAGAGCTGCGGCGGTAAGTGCTGCACGGGTGAGAGTGGTTATATTTATCTATCGTCTGGTGAGATTGCGGATATCGCACGTCTGTTAAAATTAGATATCAATGTATTTACGGATAAATATTTATATCAGCATAAGGGTAGATACTCTATTAAAGAGAGAGTCGTTAAAGATTCTTTTGATTGTATTTTTTATGACAGAAATATAAATGGCTGCTCTATATACGAGGCTAGACCGACACAATGCAGAACATTTCCCTTTTGGGACTATTTCAGACATCGTGTCAATATTTTAAAATTAGAATGTCCAGGAATTATTGATGATTAGATTTATATTATTAGTCGGTATGGTTATGGTACTGCAAGGTTGCTTTAACGCTTCACCGAAGCCACAGGGCATAAAAACATTTACAGGTGAGAATACCTACATAATGTTTGCGCTAGAAGCAGAAAATACTCATAATTATGCCTCTGCTGCAAAACTATTTAAAAAAGTATATAAAAAAACAGGAAATGTTATCTATCTGTATAGAGCTTTATCGGATCGATTAGCTGCTAGAGATTTTAACCAAGTGTTTAAAACCGCATCTTATTACAGTTTAAAACTAAAAACCAATAGCATAATAAAACGCTATAAAGTATTGGCGCTTATCAATCTTAAAAAGTATAATATAGCAAAAAAAGAAGCTCTTGCATTGGTGAATCAAACACATAAAAACAGTGATTATATTTTAGTAAGCGATGTGTATATTAAGCAAAAGCGTTACCGCATGGCACTAGATTATCTTGAGAGTGCTTATGCTGCTGATCATAGCGTACAACTGCTTAAACGAATTGCCACAATATTGTTTGTAAATCTGCAAAAACCAAGAGATGCTGTTGCGTATCTTGAAACTTATGCACATATAAATGGATGCGGTGATGGTGTATGCAATCTTTTAGCAGG
>WFMO01000228.1 GCA_015489055.1 Helicobacteraceae bacterium
ATCACGCAGTCCAATGTCAAATAATTTTATAAGGTCATCACCTTCTCTGGTATATTCAGTAGATGGCGCAACGGTAATCTTTAAAAATAGGTCTCCCGCTCGTCCGCCTTGTTTATTTCCTTTACCTTTAACGCGCATCTTTTCTCCGCTTTTAACACCTGCGGGTATTTTAATATCAAATCGCTCGTTATTTACCGAAATACTATGAGAGCCTCCAATAACTGCGGTACTAAATGGTATGGTAATGCTAGTCTCTAAATCAAGATTTGGCTGTTGTTGCGAAAACCCCGATCCTCCAAACCCGCCAAAGCCGCCAAAGCCTGAACTACTGTTAAAACCTCCTCTTGCGCCACTACCAAACATGCTTCGTAAAATCTCATCGAGATCGACATTATTGCCTTGGTTTTGTGCAAAATCATGAAAATTCTGACCACCAAACATAGAATCGCCGTATTGATCATACTGTGCGCGTTTTTCTTTATCACTCAATACCTCATAAGCTGCATTAATCTCTTTGAATTTCTCTTCAGCTTCAGGTGATTTATTGACATCAGGATGATACTTACGTGCTAATTTTCTATACGCTTTTTTAATATCTGCTTCATTACTACTCTCAGACACCTCAAGAGTTTCATATAAAGATTTACTCATTTTTTACTATCCTATAAAATTTATCTACTTAATTATGTGTTATTATATCATAAAAGTTGAGTCTATGTCAATCAACTTAAATATATATTTAATGTAAAAAATGTCTTTTATTAGAAAAATACAATGACATATCATATTCATTGGCTGCTTGGATAATATCTTCATCTCGAATTGAACCTCCGGGCTCTATAACAGCACTCACTCCGGCTTTTGCTGCAGCATCAATACTATCTCTAAATGGAAAAAAAGCTTCAGAAGCTAAAGCTGAACCAGTCACGTCAAGACCCAGCTCCGCGGCTTTTTTTAATGCACACTGAGCCGAATCTACACGTGATGTCATCCCCATCCCAACAGCTACCATAGCTGAATTTTTAACATATACAACACAGTTTGATTTTGTAAGACTAGCCACTTTATAGGCTATGTCCATATCTTTTAGTTCTTGTTTTGTGGCCTTTTTATCGCTTACCTGCTTAGCAAGTAACACCTCATCATCCTCTACCTTATCAGCTTCTTGATACACAAATCCACCGTCAACATGTTTAAAATCATATTTATCATTTGACAAAACCATTGTATCACTGCCATGTTCAAACAGTTTTATGCGTTTTTTATTGGCAAAAACATCTACAGCCTCTTGTGTGATATGCGCAGCTATGATAACTTCGATAAAAATCTCATTAATCTTACTCGCAAGCTTCTCATCAAGCACACCGTTTATAGCAACGACTCCGCCATAAGCTGAAACAGGGTCACATTTTAAAGCCTCTGTATAAGCATCTAATAAATTATCCTTAATTGCAAATCCGCAAGGGTTGCCATGTTTGACGATACAAACTGCTGCTTCATCTTTAAAAGCCGACGCTATTTTTACAGCTGAATTAATATCTGTTAGATTATTAAAGCTAGCCTCTCCTTTTAATGTTTTAAAGTTATCGGAAAAATATTTATCAAACTCATACAAGGCGCCTTTTTGGTGTGGATTTTCTCCATATCTAGTATCTGAAACTTTTTCGCCGACAATAAACTGCTTTTGTCCAAAACCATTATGGAACCTTTGATTCATATAATTTGCAATCATGCTATCATACGCTGCTGTATGCTCATAAGCTTTAATCATCAATTCTCTTCTAAATTCAAGCGTATTTTTATTATCATGTAAAGCTTTTACAACAAAAGTATAATCAGTCGGACTTGTAACAACAATAACATCATTAAAATTTTTAGCAGCCGAACGAACCATCGTAGGTCCACCGATATCAATATTTTCTATAATCTCTTCAAAGTTATCGGTTCGTTGTATTGTTTGTTTAAAAGGATACAGATTTACACAAACTAGATCAATTGCCTGCACATTTAACTGCGCTGCCTGATTGATATGTGTTTCTTTATCGCGTCTATATA
>WFMO01000229.1 GCA_015489055.1 Helicobacteraceae bacterium
GGTCTTGTGGTACAGCCGTCTGAACAGATTTAATCATAATAGATTTATATGTATCTTTATAAAGCTCAACATCGCCCACAGAAAGCGCTCCAATAGTCTCGCCGTGATAACTGTTTTTAAGAGATACAAACAATGGACGCTCTTTGTTATTGTTTTTATGTGCATGATAGCTCATCTTTAGGGCAACCTCTACCGCACTTGAGCCGTTATCTGCATAAAAGCATTTATTTAAGCCAGCGGGAGTTATATCGACAAGTCTTTTTGAGAGTTTTATTACAGGCTCGTGCGTAAATCCTGCCAATAAAACGTGCTCCAAACTATCTAACTGCTTCTTTATCTGATCGTTTATATATTTATTTGTATGTCCAAATATATTTACCCACCAACTGCTAACAGCATCAATATAACTATTGCCGTCAAAATCCTCAAGATAAACACCGTGAGCTGATTTTATAGGTATCAGAGGAAAAACCTCATGATCCTTCATCTGCGTGCATGGGTGCCATACTACATTTAAATCCTCATGCATCAAATCTGTATTATTCATGACTTAACTCCTTAAGGCGCTATAATAGCAAAAAAAAGGATTTCTTTTGACAAAATCGGTCTATATTTATGCTACTTTAATACGAAATAGCATAGAATATTACAATTTTTAAAAAGGTATTACTTTAATGATAGACTGGATGCAAAAACACCACAGATGGCTGGTTATAACTATTTGGATTTCTACGATTGCGTTTATAGGGGCTGGTTTTTTTGGATGGGGTCAATATAGTTATGCCAGCAAGTCCGGATCTGTCGCTAAAGTCGGAAATGTAAAAATCACTTATGCTCAATTTAATGACGCCTACAGCCAAATGTTTGAACAATACAAAAAACTCTTTCACGGACACTTTGATAAAGCTCAAGCCAAAGCTATAGGCTTAAAGCCTGAGGTTCTCTCAAAACTCATAGATCAGGCATTGATACTCAATCTTGCGCAAAGCTATCATCTTACAGTAAGTGATGATGAATTATATAACCAACTAACATCTCAAAAGATGTTTTATAAAAATGGCAAATTTAGCGATACAGTATATAAAGCGCTTCTTGCTAATAATAATCTGACTCCGCATAAATACGAAAGCACTTTAAGAAGAGAAATGCTGATACAAAAAGTATTACATCTATTTATAACAAACACAACAAATCTTGAAAAAGATACATTTAGCACGATTTTTAATATACAGGATAAAATTCTCTATAAAGTATTGCGTTTAGATGATATCAAGGTACATGTTTCACAAAAGGAATTAAAAAATTTCTGGGAAAAAAATAAACATTATTTTTTAACAGAGCCGTCGTTTAAAATAAGTTATATAGTTCAACAACCCCTCAAGAAGTCATATGCACAAAAAAAGATAATGCAGTATTATGACATGCACAAGATGAGTTTTACCGCTAAAGATGGTAAAATCTTATCTTTAGATAAAGCCAAAGATGAGGTTATAAAAGCACTAAACAAAGAAGCAACCAAAATCGCGGCATTAGAGACGTTTATATCATTTAAAAAAGATAAACTTCCTGCTGATATCAGCCTAAAAACTATCACAATTAACCAATCAAAAAACCCTTTTACGGCTAATGTATTAATAAAAATTCATAGTTTAACCCCGCAACACAGATATCTAAAGCCACAGCTTGTACATGGTCATTATATGATTATTAGATTGGATAAAAAAATACCTTCACATGTAAAAACATTTGCACTAGCAAAACTCCAGGTGCTAAAACAATATACATTACTTAAAAAACAGCGTAAACTGTTATCGCTTGCAAGCAAGAGATACAAACATATTACAAACGGTATTACATCACCGTTTGTAACGATTGAAGATATATCTAAGCTAAAGATAAAAAACAAACAAACTGCATCAAAGTTTTTAACGCAACTGTTTCAAAGTAAAACATTAAACGGCTATATTGTTCTTTCAAAAAATAAAATAGTTATATATAATATCTTGGCACAAAAATTGCTTCATAAAAAACAACAGCATATTAATTCAGATATAGATGCCCTAAAGCAACAATTGCTTGAGCAAAATCTTATCAAGGCTCTTAGCAAGCGCTTTAAGACTAAAATATACCTGAAAGGATTTTAATTGGATAATATAGTTTTAGCCATAGACATCGGTTCTACAAAAATTTGTGCAATTATCGCAAAAATTGAAGATGATAATGGTATAAAAATTATAGGGTCCGGACAAACAAAATCCCATGGACTTAAAAAAGGAAGCGTAACAAATATAGAATTAGCTTCAAAATCTATTAAAAATGCTCTAACGGACGCTAAAAGAGTAGCAGGTACAGATATTAAACGAGCTATTGTTTCAATTTCCGGAGCTTATACGAAAAGTCTAAATTCTAACGGAATAGTAAATATACCACATAAAGAGATAGGCATTAAAGAAATCAACAGAGTCATGCATGCGGCTTTATATAATGCCAATATACCAAACGAATATGAAGTATTGCATGCGCTGCCTTATAATTTTAAGGTTGATGAACAAGATTGCGATGATCCTCTTGGCATGAATGCCGCGAGGCTTGAAGTTCAGACTCACATAATAACAACACAAAAATCAAATCTGTATAATCTCAAAAAGGCGGTAAAAGCTGCCGGCATAGAGATAGATAATATCATCTTGTCAGGATATGCGTCTGCCATTGCGACTTTGAGTCATGATGAAAAAGAGTTGGGTGCCGTCATTATAGATATGGGTGGCAATACATGCAATATGGTCATACATGTAGGTAACTCTATAAGATATAACGACTTTTTAGGTGTAGGCTCAAACCACATTACAAATGATTTATCTATGGCGTTACATACTCCGCTAAATGTTGCTGAAAATGTTAAAATGAATTATGGCACACTAGATACTCCAAACAATGATCTCATCGAACTCCCAATGATAGGAGATGAAAAATCTACGCATGAAGTCTCATTAGAGGTTGTGCATAATGTCATTTATGCAAGAGTTGAAGAGACCTTGATGATTTTAGCTCAATCTCTTGAAAAAAGCAGACTAAAAGAACATATCGGAGCCGGAGTTATCCTAACGGGCGGATTTAGTAAAATAGACGGTTTGAGAAATTTAGCTACTGCTATTTTTGACAATATGCCGGTTCGTTTGGCATCACCGACAAATATTGAAGGTTTATTTGATGATATCAAAGGTCCTGAGTATTCATGTACCATAGGTCTTATAAAATATGCAGCCAATGATTACACGCCTTATGAAATTGATGTAAACAAAAGACTCAGATACCATGGTGAAACTCCTCTTTATGAGAATGAAGTGGTACTTGATGATGTTTTACAATCTGACATAAATAATGATACAATTAGTCCAGCTAATGAAAATAAAACAAACAACCCGTCAGTTTTTTTAAAAACACGTCCAAAAAAAAATAATGAAAACAGCGTAATGACCAAGTTCTGGAATTGGGCAACACAGTTATTTTAATTTGACAAATAAAAGGAGTAAGAAGATGGATCCATTTGTAATCGAAGAAACAACAGTGCTTAATGGCGCACGTATTGTTGCCGTTGGAGTAGGAGGCGGTGGCGGAAATATGATTGGACATATGATCCGTGAAGATGTTACCGGCATAGAGATGATGGTAGTCAATACTGATGCTCAGGTTCTAAAAGAATCAAATGCTAACACTAAGATACAAATAGGGCCAAAAGTCACAAAAGGACTTGGTGCTGGTATGAAGCCAGAAATCGGTAAAGAATCTGCGCTTGAGAGCTATGAAGAGATTCGAAGCGCCTTAGAGGGTGCTGATATTGTTTTTGTAGCTGCAGGATTGGGAGGCGGAACAGGAACAGGTGCTGCACCAGTCGTTGCTCAAATAGCAAAAGAGGTTGGTGCTTTGACTATCTCAGTTGTTACGAAGCCTTTTATGTTTGAAGGCAGAAAAAGACTTAAACTAGCACAAAGCGGGCTTGAAGAGTTAAAACAAGAAAGTGACTCCATCGTAGTTATTCCAAACGACAAACTTCTATCAATTATAGATAAGAAGCTTGGCATGAAAGAAAGTTTTAAAATCGTTGATTCTATTTTAGCGCAAGCCGTCAGTGGCACATCCGGTGTTATCCTCTCAAGTGGTGAAAATGATATCAATCTAGACTTTGCAGATTTGCAAACAGTCATGAGCCACAAGGGTATGGCGCTTATGGGCGTTGGTGAATTTGAAGGTGAAAATGCTGCATATGAAGCGATTAAAGCCGCTATAGAATCTCCGCTGCTAGACAATATGTCAATAAACGGTGCCATGGGAGTGCTAGTACATTTTAGTATGCATCCTGATTTTCCAATGATGGAGCTTGCAGACTCTATGGGAGTTGTTCATGAGAGCGCCCATGAAGACGCTGAGGTTATATTTGGAACCTCTACAGACGCATCACTGCCTGAGAATTACATCCGTATTACTCTTATTGCTACAGGATTTGAAAAAGATATTGACAACAATGTAAGCTTTGAGGCTGA
This sequence comes from Helicobacteraceae bacterium, assembly GCA_015489055.1. Lineage (GTDB taxonomy): Bacteria > Campylobacterota > Campylobacteria > Campylobacterales > Sulfurimonadaceae > Hydrocurvibacter. The sequence continues at coordinate 4,542 of WFMO01000229.1, forward strand.
AAAGAAATCTACACCCAAAGCGATGGTTAGGCCAAGGCTCGTCGTCGGTGGTGACATGGGTGAGGATTACTTAGAGGTTCCTACATATATGAGACGACAACAAGACTAATTTTTTGAAGTCGTTTACAAAGATTATCAAAGCCAAAACTCTCCTTGGGCTTGGCGAAAAAGCGACTATTGGTGAAATAAAAAGTAGATACAAAAAACTAATGAAAAAATGGCATCCCGATAACAATAAGGACAATATCGATACAGCTAACATTATGAGTATAAAGATTAATGAAGCATATGATACTATTATGCAGTATTGTAAGAATTTTGAATTTCCCTTTGATGAAGACAATTTAAAAAAGCATAGCATTTCACCAAAAGAGTGGTGGAATGATAAATTTGGTCAAGACAGCAATACCACTATTTAATATTTAACTTCTTTTAAGCAACATCAACCTTCTTATAAATAATATAAATAAAGCAATCGCCAAAATTTTAAAATCCCATTCACTTGCCATATGAAATGTATCAAATGTATTGCTCTTTGTTGCATCTACACCCATATCTTGCAAAGCTAAAATTTTAGGAAGATACACACCGTTAAACATAAGAGAAGTAAATAAAACAGCTATGGCAGATAAAATAGCAATTCTATCTCGCTGAAACATTTTATATGCAATCATTTCATAAAATGCAACATAAACAATCAAAAAATCTAACCAATAGCTAAAATGCTTGAAAATGGTGCCCATTATGATTCCTGCATTATATGTATCAATCAAAACGCTTAAACCTAACTTGTCAGTTTGAAAGACAACCGGTGCTACTATAGCGCCTAATGTCAAAACAGCGCCAAATGTTGCTGCAATGGTTATCAGATAACCAAAGTCAATATATATATTTCTTTTCATGTACTACCTTTTTGTTATAGTAAAGCCTCTGTTGTGATGGCTTAAATCTTTATAAAACCTTACATCCAGCCCATTATGTCCGGATACGAAAGCCTCTACTGTTTCTTTTTGATCATAACCCATCTCACAACTTACATGCTTTATATGCTTAAAAAAGCACTGCTCAAGAAGCTCCAACAATATTTCGCATCCAATATCACCGCCAAAAAGTGCTTCTTTTGGCTCATAATCCAAATTTTTTTCTAACTTTGCATCATATGCAATATATGGAGGGTTACTGACTACATAATCTATATTCTTTGGCATACCATCTAAAAGTGAGCTCTTACAAAGCTTGATTCTGTCTTGCATACCAAACAAAGCTATATTTTTTTGGGCTATTTTTAGAGCGTCATCTGAGATATCCACTGCAAAAATATTGGCATTTTTTAATTTTTTTGCCAATATAATAGATATAACTCCGCTTCCAACACCAACTTCCATAATATTTATATCGGCATCTAGGTTGCCCATTGTCGATACAACCTCATCTATGAGCAATTCTGTCTCAGGTCTTGGAATTAATGCCCCATAATCTATAAAAAAATTCTCAGAATAAAAACTAACCTTTTTAGTTATGTACTCTAATGGGATATTTTCTGCTCGTTTTTTAGCTAAGCTTATACCCTTTGCAACGTTTGCGATCACCTCATCTTGATGAAGCATTATCCATATCTCATCAACATCCAATATATGCATCATTAATCGTATAGCCTCTTTTGAAGGATACTCTACTTTGCCTTTTAGAATTAATGTCATTTGCTGCTGTAAAGATTTTACTGTACACATGGTCCCTCTAATGCACTTGTATCATCATCATCGATATCCACATCAAGAGCCTTCAGTCTATCGACTATCGGCGGATGTGTGTAATGAAAAAAGATATAAACAGGATGAGACAACGGAAAAGTCTTATTCTCTTTTACAAGTTTTTGCAAAGCAGAAGCTAGTTCTATCTGACCCCCTAGTTTTGCCCCCATCACGTCAGCTTCAAACTCATTATGTCTGCTTACAAGACCTATTATAGGCATCAATATAAAACTCATCACAGGTAAGAAAATCAAAAACAATATCATAATCAGATAAGGTGCCGGCGCTAATCCCATCTGTAAATAAAGATTTGCGGGCAGATTACCAAAAATAAAAAACATAATAAACAGCATAATACCTGTTACCGTTATATTTTTATAAATATCTCCATGTGCAAAATGACCCAACTCGTGTCCTAAGACCGCCAATAATTCTTTTTTAGTTAACTTATCTAAAAGAGTATCAAACAAAACCACTCTTTTTGTTTTACCTAAACCTCCAAAATAGGCATTGAGGCGCGAATCACGCTTGCTTGCATCACTAATGAAAACTCCGCTGCTAACAAAACCGGTCTTATCCATCAAAGCGGCGA
>WFMO01000230.1 GCA_015489055.1 Helicobacteraceae bacterium
AATACCTGCTGTTTTACTTCCATCTTTTCCCTTTTTTGCTCTGTTAATAAAATTATAAAGAATATTGTGGTCGTATTTTGACTATAGATTAAAATTTTAGATATTACAAATATATTTACAATAATTTATATAAATGTACAAAATATGTCCATCTGTCTTAGTATAATATATATAACTTAAAAAGAGAAACAAGTAATGAAAATATCAATTCACGCAGCACAAAGATTTTTAGAAAGAGTTATGTCAAAAAAGAGTTGCACATGTATAGATGTTGATTTTGCTGTAGGATTTCTTGAAAAATCGTTAAAAGATGTCATTCCGACAGGTCACAAAAAACAGTTTGTAATTCCAGGTTTTGAGAACTATAGAGCTGTTTATTGTCAAAATACGATAGTAACCATAATCCCCAAAAACAAAAAAATATTTAATTGACAAAATATGTCTAGCATTAAAAATATAATGTTGCATCTTAATACGAGGGGAAACAAATGGGAAAAATAGTCTTATCCACTATTGCAATATCTTCGATTTTATTGCTGTTTGGATGTTCATCGCGCAATGTAACCATTGCTAAACAACCACCACAAAAGTATAAAATACTTGGTAAAGCAAAAGGAACTGGAAGTGGAGCTTTAGGAGTACTTGCCACTGCATACAATTTTATACCGATGGGATTAAATTCAAGAATAAAACGGGCATACAACAATGCAATTGAGAGTGTGCCGGGTGCCACTGGACTTATTAATGTAACCTATCAAGAAGATTGGTTTTGGTGGGTAATTGGAACAAGTAGAAATGTAACCATTACAGGTGATGCAATTAAGGGGATCAAATAATGAATTACGCTAAAAAAATACTTGGTATCGCAGTAGTTGGAATAATGATTTTAATATTTGTAGGCTGTGCCGGAAAACCTATAGCTATTAAAAATGTACCTCCAAAAGCTTATACAATAGAAAAAGACAAGGCAAGGACGATAAGTGCTTCAGCCAGTGGATTTCAATTGTTGTTATTTATACCAATAGATATCAATAATAGACAAGAAAGAGCCTATACTCTTTTAAAAGCACAGGCAAACGGCGGATTTATTACTGATGTAAAAATCAAAGAATCGTGGACTTATGCACTTATTGGAACTGTATATAAAACTACAATAACTGCTACTGTTTATCCTGTACATTAGGATAAATATCTCAAAATATGGCTTCATAGTTATTTACTGTTAAGTCTTAAAAAAAAGGAAAAAGAATGAAAAAAATTATATTAGCTACATTAGTAGTAATGACAGCATTTAATATGGCAAGCTTTGCTGATGGATACACAATGACACCTAATGGTAACTATGTATCTGGCAATAGTTATACGATGGCACCTGATGGTTCTTATGTAAGTGGAAATTCAGCGACTCTAACACCTAGCGGTTCTTATGTTGGCGGAAGCAGTTCTAATATGGCACCAGATGGTTCTTTTGTGAGTGGAAATAGCAATAATATGGCTCCTGATGGCAGTTTTGTAAGCGGAAGTCAATCAACTATAACTCCAAATGGATCTTATGTTGGTAATTAGGTACTTTTAAAGATATTAAGATTTTTGGAGTGTTTTTCTAGGAATCTTATTTTTTACTCTTTCGGTGTTTTAATAAACATCTTCAAATAAGATATTCGCTGCTTTTTTAAACACTGCCGCAATTAAACGACAGTATGATTATCCTTTACTTTAATATTGAGTGAAAAGGAGCGTTAGCGATTTGTAACGACTTTTTGGTGCTAAATTGGTAGATGAATATCTAGCACATTTTGTACAAAAACGAGGTGTCAACTTTGTAGTATAATTTGTACCTGATTTGGCAGTAAATTTTGTACCATATTTGGTAGCAGATTTGTTACCACAGATGGCATACTCGCTTACCCCTGATTTGAGGGTATTTTTCAATAGAAAAAATATACTATAAAATTTAATATTTTTGTGTCAAGAATTTTCTCTAAAAATAAACTATAGACTTCATAAAACTCAGGGAACAATATTCGCTACCATAAAAGCATCAAATTAAAAGAGTAAAAAGATGATAATTGCAGAGTATATTTCAACAGCAACAGATTCATTTAATGATAAACGAGTTGTAAAAAACACAAATTTTTTCAAAAAACAATAGAGAAAAAGACAATTAAGAGACTGGCAATCAATTAAAAATATCATTGCAATATGCTACTTTATTGGAGGTTATTTTTATGAAATTCAAACGAAGCTTATTAAGAATGAAACTGTATAAACAATATACAGTTTAGCTAACAATAAAGGTATTATGTCTTATCACTTTTTCTTGGAAGATTTAAAGATTTTACTCCTTGCCTGGCATGTAGAAAATTTTAAAAAAGAGCATAATATCTCGGATGAAATGTTTAGACAGATATGGGCTTATACTAGTATTGGAGGTGAGGTTTGAGTTTTCCGAAGTTTGCAGTTCGTAAGCAAACAGTGTCCTTATTTTGGATAGCTGTTTATATGAATGCAATTTATCCAAAGAATCCAAAAATTCTTTTTTCTAAAAGAAAAAAAGTTATAATAAAACTTTAAGGCAAAATTGATGGATTACACTAGATCAGAGAAAAAAGTTGCAAAAGAGCTCTTTGAACTTGCTCTACAAAGAGACTATCAACGCTTACAAGAAGATATTAAACAATATAAATGTGATACACCAGAAAGTATATGGGATTTACGATCTTTTCTTAATAAAAAAGCAAAAGAATTTGATAATAAATATGATTACAGATATTCTGTATTGGATATAGTTTTTATGGGTTTGCTACGAGAAGAATTATTACACATTGATGAATTAAAAGGTTTATCTCAAGAGAGACAAAAATATTTAATAGATATTGTACAAAAAGGAAAATGAAATGGCAAAAAAGATGATACCTGATGAAATAAGAGAGATTATTATAAAAGATGTTGACAACTTTAATAAAAATGAACTCACTAAATATCAAATTTTTAAAGCAGAAATAAGAGATAAATTTATCTATCTAAAATTAAATAATGAACCTAGATGTAGATTAGAATATAATGGAGACTTAAATAGTTTGAAGTTTGCCATTTATAAGTATAGCTCTTCAAACTATGACCCTGATGAATTCTTTTTTCCTGGGAGCAACTATGTAAATGGAACAATTCAAGGAGCATTAAAAGCTTCCTTAGAAGCCTATTCATATTAAGAAGCAGGAGAGTCGATGGATTATTCAAAAATATTACAAGAACTAGAAGAGGCATCACTCTTTGATTTATATCGATTAAGCGTTGCAATTGATGATGAAATAAACAATCCTCAAAGAATCAAAAAGGTCAAACAGTCTCTTAGACTAGGAGAAGAGATAACATGGTTTGATGGTAGTAGCAATAGGTTAGAGCGAGCAATAGTAAAAAAGATTTCTGCTAGCCGTTGTGAGATTAAGAATCTATCAGATGCAAAAGTGTGGAGAATAATCTATGCTTCAATCAATACAGATAATGTTGATGCTTCTATCCATTCAAATCAGAAGTTTGGTCTTAAAAAAAGTGCACTTAGTGTTGGCGATATAGTCTCTTTTTTAGATAAAGAGCATAAACTTCAATTTGCAAAAGTTCAAAAGCTTAACCCAAAAACAGCTGGGGTTATTACTATGCAAGGGGATCCATGGAGAGTTTATTATGAGTATTTATCTAAAAGTATGGACATAGATGCAAAGATAATAAAAGAAAAAAAGTTAGAGTCTGAGCAGTGGCTTAAAAACAATAGTGCTCTTCTTAAAAATTCTCATTCTAACTTTTCAGATGATGTTATTGATGAAATCTCTTTATAAGAAGTGAAAAATATGGCAAGAAAAACATATGGAACAACCGTTTGGGGAGCAGCTTTTTTAAAGGCTATTGAGAGAGAAACCGATTCTGGAAGACTCAGCCGTGGAAAAAGCTATGCTAATACGGGAAAAGTGTATGATATTAAACTGCAAGACAAACGCATTACAGCTAAAGTAAGAGGAAACTATAAACCTTTTTATCAAACAGGACTTAATTTTACTCCATTTGCTAAAGGTGATAAGCAGTTTATCATAGACTATATTGATGAAAATCCTCTTATTCTAGCTCAGATTATGAATGCAAAACTCTCACCTGAACTTTTAGACTTTTTACATAAAAATGAGATTGATCTTTTTCATGGCTTTGATATGCAGTGTAGTTGTCCTGATTTTTATGGTAATTATGCTTGTAAACACATTGCTGGTCTTTACTTTATACTTGTAAACGAGATAGATAAAAACCCATTTCTGCTTTTTACCCTGCGAGGTCTTAATCTTGTAGAACACTACAACATCCAAAAAGATTTAGAGATACCCTACCCTATTAAAGTAGCTTATAGAGAAAAAGAGAAGACTCTTGATAAAGTTGAAGATACAGATTCCGATTTTACCCTCTTACAACTTCCAAACCAAAAGAACTTTATCCTCTCAATCTTAGAACCAAATCCTCAATTTGCGCCTATAGATTATAAAGAAGTGTTAGAGGAGTTTTATAAAAAGACAGCAAAAGAACTCCCACTTGTAATCTCTGCTGTACATAATGAAGATATAAGAATTTTACAAAGAGTATTACAAGAGGCAGATATCTCTATAGAACTCTTCAAAGATATTACAAAGAGCAACTTTCAAATTACCTCAAATCTGTTTGGCTTAGATGATGTCATTAAGGCATTTAAACCATACATTGAGCTGCAAACAAAGAGTAGTATCACCATCACACCAATACAACTCTTTAGACTCTTTATATCGTTTGAGGATGATAATGGTAGCGATATGTACCGTTATCTTTTTTATCTCTATAGAGTTGCTTATATTTTACTGCAAAGCAGTGCTTTTATTCCCTCTGTATATGAAGAAAAAGCTTCTTTTAAAATATTTTATAAACCTATCTTCTCCTTAGAGATTATAAAAGAACAACTGAGACATCTCTGTAATATTGCACCAACTTTAGCTACATTTGAGAAAAAAGAGCTAACACAACTCTCTCAAACGCAACTACTGCTCTCAGTAGTGTTAAGTGATATTGTGCCATATTTTCATTTTATGCATAAAAAGCTCAAAAACAATCCACCACTTATCTCCTCTACCTTTTTTTATGCAAAGAGTTACAATGTTAATAGTTTTGAGGAGAAAAATCTTGCTCCAAGTATTAACAACTATTTTGCAGTATTTGAAATAATACAGAGTGAGTATAAATATAAACTCTTTATCAAAAAAGAAAATGCAAATGATGATAATAATAGCTATGCTCTTTCATTTCAGGTTGAAAAACAACACTCTCAAACAAACTATGCACTAAGAGATGGGATAAAACACTTTAATAAGATGCATATTCTGCGTTTCATCTCTTTTTTACAAGCTTTTCTGCCACAAATAGCCCTCCTCTTACAAAAGGAGAAGATTTTACTCTCACAAGAGATTTTGGAAGAGTTTCTCCTACGAACTGCAACTATTATCTCTAATCTTGGTGTTGATGTAATCTTACCAAAAGAGTTAAAAAATCTCCTCAAACCAAAACTCTCCCTCAAGGTCAAAAATAGTGGCTCAAAAAGCTTACAATCTTTCTTTACACTTGATGGTATGCTTGAATATGATTGGCAAATTGCTATTGGCGATACATTTGTAAGTGTGAGTGAGTTTGAGAAACTTTTAGCAAATGCTGGAGAGCTTATAGCATTTAAAGATAATTTTGTAGTAATAAGTGCAGAGGAAGCAAAAGCACTCTTTGCTCAAATCAATCGTAAAACCAAACTCAATAAATTTGATATTCTCCAAGCAAAACTCAGTGGTGAAGCAGAGTTTGATATTGATTTAGAAAACTTTTTTAAGGAGATACTGAGTGTAAGAAGCATCAAACCACCAGAGTCTCTTCAAGCCAATCTAAGAGAGTATCAACAGCGAGGATTTGAGTGGAATATCAATAACCTTTTAAATGGTTTTGGGACAATATTAGCTGATGATATGGGTCTTGGTAAAACGATTCAAGCTATTACAACCCTGCTCTACCTCAAAGAGAATGATTATATTAAAAAGAGAATTGTTGTTGTCGTTCCAACATCGCTACTGAGTAACTGGGAAAAAGAGATAGAGAAGTTTGCACCAACACTCTCCTACTTCTCTTACTATGGAACGAAACGCAAATTAGAAGAGAGTGATATTTTACTTACAAGCTATGATATAGCAAGAAGAGATAGTGAAATTCTAAAAAAAGTAGGCATAGACTGTCTTATTATTGATGAAGCTCAAAAGATAAAAAACAGCGATACCACCATCGCAAAAACACTCAAATCTTTTAAAGCAAAATATAAAATAGCTCTCAGTGGAACACCAGTAGAAAATAATCTGAGTGAACTTTGGAGTCTCTTTGATTTTACTCTTCCTAAATACTTAAAATCACTTAAAGAGTTTACTAAAAACTATGCACAAGATATTGAGATAAACAAAGATAGAACAAAAATAAAAAAACTCAAACAGATAACAGCACCTTTTATGCTTCGCCGACTTAAAACTGATAAGAGCATCATTACTGACCTTCCAGATAAGATTGTTATTGATGAATATGCAACTATGACTAAAGAGCAGGCAAGTTTATACAAGAGTGTTGTTGATGAGACTATGCAACAACTTGATGAAGATGACGCAAAAGGAGTTATTTTTAAACTTATTATCTCACTTAAGCAGATTTGTAACCATCCTAGAAACTTTGATAAAAAGAGTCCACTTAAAAAAGAGCTTTCAGGGAAGAGTGAACTCCTGCTTACTCTTCTTGATACGATACTGCAAAAAGATGAAAAGGTCCTAATTTTTACTCAGTATGTAGAGATGGGAAATATTTTAGTAAAACTTATCCAAGAAGAACTCTATACAGAGCCACTTTATCTCAAGGGTGATATGAGTAAAAAACAAAGAGAAGAGACTGTAGAAAAGTTTCAAACAGACAACAGATATAAAATCTTTATTCTCTCTTTAAAAGCAGGAGGCACAGGGCTTAACCTTACATCAGCTAATCATGTC
>WFMO01000231.1 GCA_015489055.1 Helicobacteraceae bacterium
AGCACATGCCTAAAGAAGATGCTTTTATAGTAGTTACCGTTACTGTTGTAACTATATTTGCAGATTTAGGCATTGCTGTACTAGTAGGAGTGATTATCTCGGCACTTGTATTTGCATGGAAAAATGCAAAAATATATGCACATACACACACTAACAAAGATGGCAGCAAAATATATAAACTAAGTGGTCCGCTCTTTTTTGCTTCAAGTAAATTTTTTCTGGATATATTTGACACAAAAGGCGATCCGTCATCTGTTATTATCGATTTTAAAAATGCTAGAGTTATGGACGCGAGCGGCGTCGAGGCTATAGATACAATTACAAAACAGTACAATAAATTAGGTAAAGATGTGATATTAAGACATCTCAGTCAAGATTGCAAAGCTATTTTAACAAATGCGGGTAAACATTGTAAGTTTACTCAAGAAGAAGATGATCCAAATTACAAAGTCGCATATAATTATTGAGCTGATAGCTACGGTTAAAAGCCATTTTATCTAATTCTCTTGAAAAATTACTTTTTTGTAGCTTTAAAAACATACGCCAAGCATTTATAATTCTTAACCGTCAATGCATAAATTTAACCGGTGCTACATCTTGATACAAGGGTCTGCATTGTCCCAAATTACCGTTAAGAAATGATGGATCTGCAATAACAAAATGTATGCCGTGTATAAAAAAACCATAACCTTTCATAGGAATATCAAGAGCAACCGCTGCATAATGCTTATAAATAGCCAGTCTCACAGCAATATCAAATAACCTGTGCATGATATTAGCATATAAAACGCTACGGTTAAAACTATTTAGACTCCCATAATACAGTGTTTGTTCACTAAACATAAACCTGCTAGTATCAACAGACTTCTTGTGTAAAGTTAAGCTATGTTGCATAAATAACAACACAAAATTCATAGCATGACTTGCGCTTTTTCCGTCAATATATTGAGCTAGTTGAGTGGATATCTGATGATACAAAGCTTTTGACATAGGCGCATGCAGATATACCGATAGACCGACTTGTGGATATGTATTTAAAAAATCTAAGATATTTTTATTGTAAGTAAGCAAAAAATTATATTTCATACCTTCATAATTAAAGACCATCTCCTGCTTTACTGATTTAAAAGGTAAAACGGGCAATCTCTTTAGCGTAAAATTAAAAGGATGATTGGCATGAGGGTAATCAAATGCATATGTAAGAAGCTTGGCATCTTTTGCAGGCTGTTGTGAAAATAGATAATATCTTTTATGATTTATATCATAAAAAGTACGATTATATAATCTATTGCGACTGTATATCAACAATGCAACTCTGCCATCTTGCAGGGCCACTTTAACATTAAAGTTTAATTTATTTAAGATAAAGCAAGTAAAAACATTAGCGGCATTTGTTAAAAATAACTTATTGGCCAATTTACGTATTAGTAAAAATACACCCCAATCATTAAGTTTCATTTGTCTGCGCAGCATCACAATACGCGTTATTATTTTTTTATACTTTGAACTAGCTACTAAATCAAAAAACTTAATAATAGCTTTTTTATTTCCTACATGCAATGAGTTACTTTGCAATTTTGATGGAATATTAAAAGCGATGATGGAGCCAAAAAAATTTACCGTCACATTGCCTAGATACTCATTACTGCTCTTTAGAATACGCCTTACATGCAAAGGATTAACTGGCAGAAGAATTCTAGGACCAAGACTGCTAATAGTTGAGTGTCGCGTTTTGCCTATCTTTACGTTAAAAACAAGCTTATAATTACCTTTTTCCGCATAATTACTCCATTTACTATTTAAGATTTTTAGAAACGAACGATCATTATCATTATGCAAATTGCTTGATATTAAAACGGGTGTAGTTTCAAACTTTGAAAATGCTGCGGCATATGACTCTATACTAAAGAGCAGCAAAAAACTAAAAAGGCCAAATAGTTTCAATGAGTTTGGTGCCCCATCCCTGATTTGTAGCACTGTTTAAATCTCCTTCGGTAGTATAGAGAATCTTAGCATCACTTATTTGATTGGAATTAATCGTATTATTTGAACCTATATCAAATGGCCTAATTACACCGCTTACTTCAACAATCTGCTTCTCGCCATCAACCATAATCTCACGCTTACCCATAATATAATAATTTCCATTTTGCATGACTTTTATCACTCTAGCTGAAACCGTTGTCGTAAAAGAAGCAGCCTGTGTTGCTGAACCAGAACCACTGAATTTTGACGATGAATTGGTTCCAAATCCGATATTTGTCAAGCCATTTAATTTATTTGCATATGCGGATATAGCAGGATTGGCTCCCTGCGCAGTAAAAATACCGCCTCCAAGCTTTTCAGCATCACTTTTAGTCAGTGCTTTTGTATTTTTATTACTGCTTGTTGTTTGCGTGGATATTATGACAGTTACAAGGTCATTAACTCTCATGGCTTTATGATCTGAAAATAGCTGATGATTTCCTTGCCCATATATACTCCCATCTGCAACATAGCTACTTGTTTCAGGTTTTGAAGGCATCTGCTGAACATATTTTGGCGGTTTAAAA
>WFMO01000232.1 GCA_015489055.1 Helicobacteraceae bacterium
GAAAATATAGATAATGGCGGCAAAAGAAAAGTGGCTATTTTTATAGGCTGTCTAGGAAATTATAATTACCGTCAAGTAGGAGAGTCGTTGCTTAGTATTTTAAAGCATCTTGAAATCGATGTTTTTTTAGCAAAGGCACAAAAATGCTGTTCTGCTCCTGCGTATTTTACAGGTGATTTTAACACTGTTGATTATTTGGCAAAGCATAATATCGAATATTTTGAACAGTTTATAGATGATGTCGAAGCCATCATAATACCAGAAGCTACATGCAGTGCTATGATAAAGATAGATTATGAGCATTATTTTCATGATCAGCCGCAATGGAGAGATAGAGCGATAAAATTGTCTAAGAAAATTTTTATGGCAACACAGTGGCTTGAAGACAACACTGATCTAGATAAGCTCTTGCAATCTAAAGAGAAACGAAACATAGATGTAACATATCACGACCCTTGCCATGCGCGAAAAATGCAGGGTATTTATGAGCAACCGCGTCGGCTTATTTCAAAAAACTATACGATTAAGGAGATGAGCGATCCAAATGCATGCTGTGGGTTTGGCGGTGTTACAATGCAGACTGAAAAATATCATTTTGCAAAAGCTGCAGGCGTTCCAAAAGCAGCTATGATAAAACAAAGCGGTGCTTCTATAGTGAGTGCAGAGTGCAGTGCATGTAGGATGCAGATAAATGATTCGATGTATCAGGCAAATGTTGATGTTGAGTTTAAAAATCCTATTGAATTAATAGCGCAGGTACTTGAAGAGAGATGAATTACTGGCATCATATTTACCAACATTTTAACCCTATTGCATTTCATATATTTTCTATAGGTGTGCATTGGTATGGCATCATGTATGTTTTGGCATTGCTGACATCGCTTTATATGGCAAAATGGATAGTACAAAAAGATCATATACCAATCACAAAAGATCAGCTTGATAATTATTTTATATATGTTGAGATAGGGGTAATTCTTGGTGCTAGGCTCGGATACATTTTAATATACGATCCGGGTCGAGACTACTATTTTCATCAACCTTGGCAGATTTTTAATCCATTTTATCACGGTAAGTTTGTCGGTATCAGCGGCATGAGTTATCATGGGGCTATTTTTGGATTTTTACTTGCTTCTTGGATATACGGCAAACGCGCTAAGATATCGTTTGCCAAACTTATGGACGTTGTAGCAGTGGCTATTCCTCTTGGTTATACTTTTGGTAGAATAGGAAATTTTTTAAATCAAAGACTGATTGGCCGTGTAACTGATGATAGCTGGGGCATTTATGTACATGGCGTTTTACGTTATCCGTCTCAGCTATATGAAGCTTTTTTAGAAGGTATCGTTGTTTTTATCATTGTGTATTTGTACCGCAAACATAAAAGTTTTGAGGGTGAACTTATTTTGGTGTACGGATTTTCATATGGCATACTAAGGTCTATCGCTGGAGCATATAGAGCGCCTGATGTTCAAATAGGATATATATGCTGTCATGATATTACATTGGGACAAATTCTTAGCTTTTCAATGGCAATACTTAGTTTGTTTGTTTGGATAATCATAAAGTTATATAAAAAGAAACTAAAAGGATAAAGTATGATAGCATTACTTTATATACATTTACTTGCCGCAACAGCATGGATTGGCGGCTCTATTTTTATGTTTGCTCTTGGTGTTACTTTAAGAGATAAACAAAAACAAGAAGCTGTATATCCTGTAATTGGCCCGATTTTTGGCTATTTTGAAATTGCATCGCTTGTTGTTTTGCTTATAAGCGGCATATTGATGGCCATGGATGATGGTCTGCTAAAACTTGTACTTGAGGGTAATCAATCACATGTGGTTGATTTGCTTAGAACAAAACTTTGGTTTGTGCTAATTATAGTCATAGCGTCTATTTTACATTTTTATATTGCTTTAAAAACGAATGATACAAAACGTACAAAGTTAGAGCATATGTTATCACGAAGTTCATCAATGCTTATCTTTATCTTAAATTTGGTAGTTTTGTATTATGCGATACGATTAATTATGGCGTTGTAGTAGTTGATTTTATTTGCCAGAGGCAGAGTTTTTACTCTATCTCTGCATCGATAACATCATCATCAGCTTTTTTGGCTGATTGCGCTGCTTCTTCGCCCGGTTGTTCTTGCTTATACATCTGTTCTGCCATTTTATGACTTGCTTGTGTCAATGTTTTTACTTTTTCTTCAATCTGTTCTTTGGTTGCATTGTCGTCTTTTAGTGTTGCTTTAAGCTCATCAATAGCAGCTTGAATTTTTTCTTTTTCTCCTGCTTCAAGCTTGTCGCCCATCTCACCCATAGATTTTTCAGTTTGTGCAATAAGTGCGTCAGCTTGATTTTTAGTCTCAACTAGAGCTTTGCGTTGCTCGTCGTCAGCTTTGTGCTGCTCTGCATCTTGAACCATTTTATTTATTTCATCTTCACTTAGCCCTGTGCTTCCTGTAATGGTGATTTTTTGCTCTTTTCCTGTGCCTTTATCTTTTGCACTTACGGTCAAGATACCATTTGCGTCAATATCAAAAGTTACTTCTATTTGCGGTACCCCACGAGGTGCTGCCGGGATATTTGATAGCTCAAATAAACCAAGTGATTTATTATCTTTTGCAAACTCTCTCTCACCTTGTACTACTGAAATAGTAACTGCCGGCTGATTATCTTCCGCTGTTGAGAAGATTTGAGATTTTTTAACAGGAATAGTTGTACCTTTTTCTATAATCTTAGTTGCCAC
>WFMO01000233.1 GCA_015489055.1 Helicobacteraceae bacterium
GAAGCAAAGAGGTAAAATCAATGCTTATAACACCGGCAAACCCCAAGGCCATCAAAATACCAAAAATAAGCCCTAAAAGCAAAAATCCGTTTGCTATTGCAACACTGGTAATGACGAGATTGAATTTTTTGACTTTTCTTATCGTCATAAAAGTTTCAAAGATGAAAATCAAAAGTGCGATTAATACTACGGATCCGCCGTATGGTAAAAGCGCAGGAACAAATTTAAAGCCTGCTACCATCATAACCATACCGGCAAATAACAGCGGATATATTACATAATAAAGCTCAACGGCAAAGTGACCTACTTCAAGGACAACCGGAATCAGCTGTGCCATTGCGCCAAATATAACCATCATCACAAAGCCCAGTAAAAATAGATGAATCCACGACAATACGGAGATATCCTGATGTGTTAAATTTGTGATATTAAAGCCAAAAAGTGACAATACGCTAATCACAAATGCAACAACACCTAAGATAAAATATGGCGCTATAAGTTTAAACGGCGGTGCAAACTCCTGTGAAACTGCCATAGTAATTCCCTATCCGTGGCAATTAGTAGAATTAAAATCTGTCTCACTCTTTGAGTTATCTTTTTTTGTAAACACCATTTTAGCTCTTCCGTCATCAAGGTCTGTAACCTCATAATTAAAATCATTTTCAATCTTTGGAAAAAGACCGGCGGGAGCTTTATGATTGATCATAACTAAGCTTGATTTTTCATCTAACAACTGTAGCCCGACCATCGCATTTACCATAGGATCCGGTGGACCGCACTTGCTAGTATCAAAATAATACACCAAGCAACCATCTTTTATGCTTTTGAAAAAATCAACAGTCGCACCCTTTACCTCAATCTTTTCGGCTTCATTTGGAATTATACTCATAACAACCTCCTAAGTTTTCCCATATTTTAGGAGGTTTTTTAATTTGTGTCATTGATATATATCAAGTTTTATATTCCCTCAATAATCATAGCATCAGCAACGCGTTTAAACCCAGCTATATTAGCACCATCAACATAATTATTTTCAACGCCATAATCTTTTGCTGTTAGTGCGACACGCTTACATATTTGCTCCATCGTCTCTTTTAACTTAGTATCAACCCGTTCAAAACCCCATTTTTGCATAGAAGCATTTTGACTCATCTCAAATTCACTAACTGCCACCCCTCCCGCATTGGCGGCTTTTGCAGGCGCAAAACAGATACCGTGCTGCAAGAACAGTGCTGTTGCTTCCGGAGTGGATGGCATGTTTGCGCCTTCGCTCACAGAAACGCAACCGTTTGATATAAGGCTTTGTGCATCAATTTCAGTCAATTCATTTTGAGTTGCACAGGGAAAAGCCGCATAACAAGGTATATTCCACACCGGATGCGCGCCATCTTCGTACTCACCGACAGGCGTATATTCTGCCTCATTGTGCGTGTCTATATACTCTTTTAAAGATCCTCTTCTACCTACCTTAATGCTTTTTAACAGCTCTATGTCTATACCTCTGCTATCATAAACACTCCCCTGTGAATCTGAACAAGTTACAACAATAGCACCGATTTGAAGTAGTTTTTCTATCGTATGTATAGCAACATTTCCTGCACCGCTGACAGTGCATATCTTACCATCTAATGAATCCTTTTTCTCATACGCGAGCATAGCCTCGGTAAAATACACAACACCATATCCTGTAGCCTCCGGTCTCATAAAAGAACCTCCAAAAGTATAAGGTTTACCCGTCAGCACACCTTCATAAGATGATGTTATTTTTTTATATTGTCCAAAAAGATACCCTATCTCACGCGCACCTACGCCTATATCACCTGCAGGAACATCTATGCGCGGACCTATATATTTATGTAGTTCAGTCATAAAAGCGGTACAAAATTTCATGATTTCAAAATCACTTTTTCCTTTCGGATCAAAATCACTCCCACCTTTTCCTCCACCTATAGGAAGTCCTGTTAGTGAATTTTTAAAAATCTGCTCAAAACCTAAAAACTTTAACACACCTTCAGTAACGCTTGGATGAAATCTTAAGCCTCCTTTATATGGGCCAAGCGTGTTATTAAATTGTACCCTATAGCCTGTGTTTACCCGTATATGATTATTGTCATCTAACCATGTTACTTTAAATTTTATAATCCTGTCAGGAACAACCAATCGCTCTAATATAGCATACTCTTTATATCTACTGTCAGATTCAAGCAAAGGAGCAATAGATAAAATAACCTCTTCCATGGCCTGATAAAATATCTTTTCTTCAGCACAGTTTACATCCTCAAAACTTTTAATTTCACTTTTTAAACCATCTGTCATCTTTTACCTTTATTGAATACTTTATGCTATCATTATAGCAAATTTTTAAAGGCAAAAAATAATGATAACTAACGGCTCTGTAGAAACTGCACTATGTGGTGAATATGATTTTACAATAAAAGATATATTCAAAGAAGCTTGGATGCTCGTCAAAGGCTCTAAACTGATTTTTAATATTTCTTTGCTACTTTATATCCTCATAGCCATAGTACTGCAAAAACTAATATCACTAGCGATAAATCCACAGATATATTATGCATCACACGATATCATAAAAGCTATGTTGGCTGATGAGACGCAATCTCTGCTCTCTTTACCTATAATCGCACCTATTACCGCCGGCATAGTAATGCTTGGAGTAAAACGCTCAGCATTAAAAAAAATAACAATTTTATCTATTTTTAATTATTACACGATTACCTGGTCTTTGGTTTTTGCATCAATCCTTGTCAGTTTAACAACTTTTATGGGATTTATATTTTTTATTCTTCCGGGAATCTATCTCGCAGTTGCGTTTAGTTTTACAACACCGCTGATAGTGGATAAGCAATTTGGCGTTTTAAAAGCCATGAAAACATCACTTCTTGCAGTTTCTCAAAAATGGTTTAAATTCTTCACCATTTACGCATTTTTAGTCATTATGGTTCTTTTATCCATTGTTTTTACACTTGGTATAACACTTATCTGGTTATTACCGTTTATTTTTATAGTAAACGGCATCTTATATAAAAGAATTTTTGGATACAGCAACCCTCAAAATATTGAAAATGATGAATAAAAATTATCATTTAATATAATTTAAATAATAAAAGTAATATACTGACCGGTGCAATTATCACTTTACGAGGTATTTGGTGAAAGAAAAATTCTTTAAGTTAAAAATTTTTGTCATTTTTACCGTTTTGACGGTAGTTCTTTTTTCTTTAGCATTTTATATACTAAATATCAAATATAAACAATTAACAAAAAATTCCACGCTTCTTTACTCTGCAAAGATGATTACCTCAATCAGCAATTTATTACAATCTATACAGTTAGAACGTGGTCTTAGTAGTGGGTATATCATCATTAAAGATGGGATAAAATATAAAACAAGGCTACTAAAGCAGCAAAAAATAACCGATAAAGATTATAAAAAATTTCTATTTTTAATAGCTTATAAAAAAGAGATATACAAGTTTATTCAGATAAATAATATTAAAAAAATAGCCGATATAAAACAGCAAATGAAAAGGATAAATTTAATAAGAAAAAAAGTTTTTTCTCACTCCATTAGCTTTATGCATGAATTTAATTATTATACATCAATAAATACTAATTTATTGGATATTTTAAGAAATCTTACAATGACAGACAATGAATATAATGATTCTAATACTGTAATTTATGATATACAAGCTTTAAAAGAAATATCAGGAAAGGGTAGAGCATACATACACAACTATATCTTATCTCATAAATCTATCAATAATATTATAGCAATAACAAACAAGCTGATATCAAAAGAATTAATGTATCGACAAGATTTTTTTATCGACACCAACAAAAAATGTATGGCGGTGTTTAATCATACCGTAAATAAAAAACTTCAACAAAAAATTAATACAATCACACTCAACATCTCTAAAAATAAACAAATCCACTGCAATGCAAATTTATGGTTTCAATTAGATACTAAACTAATCAATCAATACA
>WFMO01000234.1 GCA_015489055.1 Helicobacteraceae bacterium
CACAAGATGCCATCATAGGACTTGATATAAACGGGAATCATACTTTTGTAAATGATGCGGCGGTGAGTCTGCTTGGGTTTACAAGAAGTGAGCTAATAGGCAAAAATGCTCATGCTTTGTGGCATCACACAAAAGCTGACGGATCCATCTATCCGCTTAAAGAGTGTACGCAATATCGCAATTTAAAAAAGGGCATCACCTATATAGGTAAAGATTTGTATTGGCGCAAAGACGGCACTTCCTTGCGCGTCTCTGTCATACAAACACCTATCAAGCAAGATAATAAAACAATAGGCGCTGTTTTATCTTTTCATGATATAACAGATAAAGAGATACTTCAAAAACAACTGCACGCACAAGAGGAGATATACAAAATCACTGTCAATAGAGCTGACATAGGCATAGCGCATATCGGTCTTGATGGCGTTTTGATTGATTCAAATCCTTATCTTACTCTACTTTTAGGCTATTCGCAACAAGAGTTACGACACTTATCTACCGCAGATGTAACAGTTGCCGAGGATTTGGATGAAGAGATGAAGATGGTACAGCAACTACTAAGCAAAGAGCGTCAAGAATATCGCATCCAAAAAAGATTTATAACGAAATCAAAAAAGATTATCTGGGCAGAAGTATCAGGCACTGTCGTATATGATGATCATGATAAGCCTTTATATGTGTTAAAAACAATACGGGATATTACTGAGGTAAAACTTCTTTTATTGAGACTGCAAGGTAGCCAAAAGATGCTTAAAGATATCGTTGATTCTATCCCTATCTTTATTGTTGTATATAATGAAGATGGTAAAATACTTATGATAAACAACAAATTCGAAGAGTTATCCGGATTAAACACAAGCAACACCAAAACACTTTCAGACTTTTCATCAGCCTTGATCCAAACCAAAGAAGAGCAAAAACAAACGCTTGAATTTTACTACAGTGCATTTAAAAATAAAAAAACTACCTTAACTGAGCGAACGATTACACCAAAACATGGCACAAAAACAACAATATTATCTTACCTTACCGGGCTGTCCGTTAAAGATAAAGAGGGTAAACGATTAGCTATTTTAACAAATATCGATATAACACAGAAGATAAAAAATGAAGAGATTATGATATCTCAGTCAAGACAAGCGGCTATGGGAGATATGCTCTCAATGATAGCTCATCAGTGGAGACAACCACTTGGTGTTATCGCAATGTCGGCAAACAATATACATGCAATGCTTGACTTACAAGAGAATATAGAGCCAAAAGTATTAAGAGAGTTTATAGCAACCATAGACAACCAAACCCAATATCTCTCAAAAACAGTAGATGATTTTAGAGAATTTTTTAAACCCGATAAACACAAAGAGATAGTTTTGCTTGATACGATTTTTCAAAAACTAAACACACTTGCTGGCAAAGCATTACAAAACAACAATATTTCCTTGACGCTTCCAAAACAAAGCGATATAAAAATCAAAACATATCAAAATCAACTGATACAGGTTTTGTTAAATATCGTAAACAATGCAAAAGATGCTATAAAAGAGCAAAATACGACTAAAAGAAATATCACAATAGCTCTTAAAACATCCAAAGATAAAGTAAATATCAGCATTTGTGACAATGGCGGCGGGATAGATAAAAAGGTGATAAGCAAATTAACTCAGCCGTATGTGACTACAAAGGGTAAAAACGGAACGGGTCTAGGGCTGTATATGTCTGAGATTATTGTCACAAGACATTTAGACGGTAATATTAGCTGGAAAAATGAAAACGGCGGTGCATGTTTTGAGATAGAGTTAAAGAAGGAAAGTAAGTAATGCAGTACATTAAAGAGTTAAAAAAACTAGGAAATAAAATCTCTGTTTTATATGTTGAAGATGATAGCGACACAAGAAAAACCGTTCTTACGTATCTGAAGCTAATTTTTAAAGAGGTCGAAGATGCGCCTGATGGCGAGTTGGGGCTTAAAAAGTATAAAAAACAAAAGTTTGATATAGTCATAGCAGATATCTTGATGCCAAATAAAAATGGACTTGAGATGGCACAAGAGATAAAAGATATAAACCCTATGCAAGAGATTTTATTTACGACTGCTTTTTCTGAAACCTCATATCTCTTAGAGGCTATCTCTTTAAACGCGGGCGGTTATATCATCAAGCCGATTAATTATGACATATTAAATGAACTGCTATATAAAGTTGTACAAAAGATAGATATTTTTCGTAGGCAAAAAGAGTATGAAGACAATCTTCAGACGCTAGTAGAGCAAAAGACATCACAAAACATGAAACTCGAAGAGGAAAAAATAGATAATTACGAAAAAACACTTTTATCTTTAGTAGAACTTGTTGAAAAAAGAGATACTTATACCGGCGGACATTCACAAAGAGTTGCAAAATACTGCAGGCTTATAGCAAAGAAAATGGGCTACAGCCAACAAGAGTGCGATCTGCTCTACAGAGCAGGAATACTGCACGATATAGGCAAAATAGAAACACCAGACGCTGTTTTACTAAAACCAGGAAAACTTGATGCTTTGGAGTACAAACTAATACAGCAACACGTAGTAACCGGCGAGGAGCTGTTATCTAAAATCCCGATGTATAAAGAGTTGGCAAAAATCATGGGCTCTCACCATGAGAGGTATGACGGCAACGGATATCCCCGTGGCTTAAAGGGTGATAAGATTCCCGAACTCTCACGCATCATGATACTTGCCGATGCCTTTGACGCGATGACTACAAACCGCATATATAAACCGAGAATGGACCTTCAAAAAGCTCTTGAGCAGATACGAAGTTTAAGCGGCGCTCAATTTGACCCAAAAGTAGCCAAATATGCAGTGGAAGTTTTAAAAGATATCAAAATTGATCCAAATATCTTCCAGCTGCCGTCAACTGAAATGGAAGAAAAGCGCTTTGCGTTTTATTTTCAAGACCAAACAACTAAAACATACAATCACACCTACCTTGACCTCGTGCTTATTCAAAACCAGGCAAACAATCAGTTTGGTTACTTGAAGGTGATTTTTGTACACAATTTTGCACAATTAAATTCTCTTCTTGGATGGAAAAAAGGAGACGATCTTTTAAAAGAGATAGCAACTACGCTAAGAGATAAATATCCAAATGATTTCATTTTTAGACTTCACGGTGATGATTTTGTTACAGCAAGCAACGATCAGACAAAAATAGATACAGCGATATTTGATGAACTTTTACAAAAATACAATAATGCAGTATATTTGGAGTCAATCTTGCTTGATATCAAAAAATACAGCATTGCCTCTTTGGATACTTTAGAAAATATCTTAAAACAATAAAGTAATTTGTACTTTATTTTGCTGATAAACCGCACTATTGGCATCATAGCTTCTTTGTGATGATGTTAATTTGTTTACCCCGTGTGTGCCGGAATATATTAAAATACAATCCGCTCTTAATCTTTCATCACATTTTACATGTAAACAGACATCTCCCTCTTTAGATGAAATTTTTACTTTTTGGCCATCTTTAAATCCAAGTGAAGGATGAAGATAAACATACTGCTCTGTTTTAAATTGTGAGTTTAGACTTCGCGGCGATTTACATGTAAGCAAAAAATAATCATTTTTCATATCAAAATCAAAGTCTGTCTCCTGTAAAAATTCAAACTCATCTTTAAAACCGTTTTTATACGGCACCTCATGCAAATGTATTTTTCTAAGCAACCCCTCTTTATCTTCATAACAATAAGATTTAAAATGGTTTAGATAAAACTCTTCTCTTTCTATCTCTACATCAAAAACTTTACACAATGCTTTTGTTAAATCATACTC
>WFMO01000235.1 GCA_015489055.1 Helicobacteraceae bacterium
CAAGCAAAATAAAATCGCTGATATTGTCTTCACTGTTTAATCCCCCAAACTGATATATTTAAATCTGTGTATAACTTTTCTTTTGCTTTCATATCAATATTATGAACATCAACTACTAAAAAACTCTTCTCTAAAGTATTGATAAACTTGAGAGTATTTTTATAGTTACCGCGTGCTTTGATGCTGATATTTAGCACATGTCCAAATGAAATACCATGTTTTATAAAGTTATTACTGTATTTAAGCAGCTTAATATTATCTTGTTTTGCATCCAAAGATATAGAGTTTAAAAAATTTCCCCAAGTTGTCTGATTGTAAAACAAAGAAGATATTTGACTTATTTTGTATTTAATATAGCTATTGTCTTTTTTATACTTAATGTATTGCAGTTTTAAACTAGATATATGATTGTTAAGACCGGTAAGTACGCTTTGAGAGTTTTGTGCCAAATATCTTTTATCCGCATTGATGAGAGTTTGGATTTGGGTTACTTTTTTATTGGAAGTTTGTAAACTTTGTTTTGAAGAATCAAATAATAAGATATAAGATAAGCCAAATATTACGGCAAAAACCATTATATATATAAGATAAATATCTTTTTTAGATTTTTGGCTAAACGAAGTATCTATTTTGTATAAATAATTTTCAATGTTAAACTTCATAACAAGACCGCCTTTAGTTTGCTGACATAAGTTTCTTTTTTTGCGTTGTAGCTAATATCTTTTAAAGAAAATGCATATATACCGGCATCTATTTTAGTGAGATATTTTACAAGCTCTGTTATATTTTTATTATGGTTTGAGACAAGCGTTAATATAAAGTAGCGCTGGTTGTTTTTTTGCTTATAGCCAATTTCTTCTAATTTCACATGAAATTGATTTAGTGTTTTTGTAAGATATGCTAAATCCTTTGCTTTCATGGAATAATTTACTTTGACATTATGTATCTTAATGAGCGTATTTTTAGTAGTATTGTAGTTCTTGATTTCTTGATTTGCCAGGGCTATAAGTCTCTTTTTTTCTTTATTTTTTAAAAAGATAGTTGCTTGCCGTCTTATTTTGGTATTGTGTATTTGATTATATTGCGTATAAAGGCGGTTGTATTTTAAATTTGCTACATATGTAAGCGCCCAGTTTGTTACCGGATAAATAAAGGCTATAATCAGTGATGCGGCAATGAGTAAGATGAATTTACCGCTTTGTCTTTGTATAAACGGAGGAGGGCGGTGATATGTAGAAAAATTACACTCATACCGTTCATCAGCTGGGATTGTAGTGTAGAGTTGCATCAAAGCGTGGGTTTGGCTGATATGCTGCTCTTGATCTGTAAATCCGTAATTAAATGAAAAATCATAAGTTGTTATAGACAGATATGCTTGAGCGTATTCATCTAAGCCAGAGATGTCAATGGTATCGCAACCGACATACAGTGTATCAATTTTATCAATTTGGAAGGCTCTTTTGGCATAGGTTATAACATCATTGACGTGCAAAAAAGTATCTGAAAAGATTTTGATGAGATATTTCTGATGATCCACATTACCGGTTGCTAACCCTTCAGTAGATAAGATATTCACAAAAGCATCCATTGATATTTGTTCACCTAAAAGTTCACAAAATGATTCGTGCAACTTGGTAAGTGAAAAATTTAAAGATTTTGTATATAAGTATTGCTGTTCTTGATAAATAGTTAAGCTGGCATCATCTCTTGCAAATGATATAAAACAGTGAATGCCTAAATCATCAATAATTTCTTTGGAGTATAATGACTTTAAAAGCAAAGGATAAGGGGTAATATAGTCGATATATTTTATTTGATCTATGATAGGCTTAAAATCGTTTTCTAAGATTAGCGGATCAACTACAAATACATGGAAAAATCTATTGTTTTCGTCAATGCGATTATGTATTTCTATATAGTTCGTCTGATATGCAATTGCCATATCAAGTGCAAGCTCTTCATATGCTTTGTTTTCAATTACATCGTGAAGATCTTCTTGGGGAATATTTTTACTTACACTTACAATGGTGTTGATAAATGATTTGGTATCTAGAAATGAGATTGCATACTGCTTTTTAGAATATTGTAAAATATCTTCTTTAACTAACTGACCTGATAGATTTTTAAAATATGATTGAAGATATGGATCGATTGACACAACGCTGGAAAAGATTTCTTGATTTTGTTTCACGCTACCCCCTGCATATATATTCAAGTTGTTGCAAAGCAACCCGACATCTTGTAAAACTAATATAATATCGTCATTTATAGTAATATTTAAAAGATGCTTCTAATTACATCCATTAATCAGTCTTTAATAAGATGGAACGATTTTACCACAGCAAAGCTTAAAAAAGTTTATTTATGGCCATAAAAACTCAATAAAAGTATTACTTTTTTGAATAAATAGTTATCTGGAGATTTAATTAGTGGTAATAATCTGCATTTTATTATGCTTTAGAGTGACTATAAGTTTTTTTATGCCTTGCCATTTGTAATGGTTTGTTTTATAATATTCGTGCGCAATAATCTCATACAGATTTTTTGTGTCTGGATATGGCAGAATGATAATGCCGGTGAATTTGATTGTAGTAGTTCCTTTGCTTTTAAAGAGTTTGGTTTTATACTGCTTAAAAGCTTTCAAACCTAAACCATCATTACGGTGAAATGATGGGCTGTAAAAACTTAGATATGTATTGATGTCGTTATATATCCATGCAAATCTCCACATGTAAAAACTTGACAGTAACTCAGCTAAAGTCTCTTTGGATATTCTTGTTTTGATTGTATTATTGCTTATTATAACCAATGTCTTGTTGTAGTCTATTTGATTGTTTAACTGCTCAAGATTATTGTTTTGAAGTGCAATACATCCATGTGTGTATGGCTGTCTTGTGCCATTTTCGGGAATACCATGTATCCATATTCCATACCCGTCTCTACCTC
>WFMO01000236.1 GCA_015489055.1 Helicobacteraceae bacterium
GATTATATCAAACTTTTCTTTTGGACTTGATTTATATCTCTTTTTGCTGTAGTTTTTTTAATGTTAAACTCACCGCTAAACCCACAGATAAAAGTATAATGCTCACAAGATATATAAGTCTATAACTATCAAACCCTTTTAACAAAATACCACCCAAAATCGGGAAAAAAAGTCCTAAAGAGCTAAGATTTGTCTGCAAAGCTGTATAAATCGGCCGTTTCTCTTGCGGTGCTATTTGGATAATGAGGTTTAAGCCGCTATTGCCAAAGCCATCAAGCGCTATACCGTAAAGAAAAAATACAAGCGCATACACATAGCTGTTATTTGCGATAAGCGCAACACAAAAAGCAGCTATCATAAAAATGAAACTCAATGAGAGCATCCACTCATAGTTACCTATCTTTCTCCACAAAAGTGAACTGCCGACAATACTTCCAAGCATTTGCACCATGATAAATCCGCCAAGAACCCAGCCTGTCAACACTACAGAATGTTTTGCCTGTAAGATCACAAAAGGGATAGCAAGATAACAGCTAAAACTTAAAAATATGGCGATAATTTGACGCTGAAGCCGCTTATCTGCTTTTAAAATCTTCACCGCATTTTTGATAAAAAGTTTGAAATTCTGCTCTTTTTGCCGCACATTCTCTTTTGACGGTTCATCATCAATGCTCATAAAGATTAAAAAACCGATTCCCATAACAAAACTGCTGACTATAAAAAGATAAGCATAATTAAGAGGTGCCTCAAAGTTGCTCAAAACATAGCCCGCAACGCCGCCACTGATGATAGAAGCTATAGAGCCTGCCACCTGGCGATTTGCCATGGTTTTACCGCGATACCTTGGAGAAAAGAGCTTTGCCTGCAATTCTTTAAAATAAATAGCTCCAAAACCCGCACTCAACGAAAATCCAAAGAGTCCAAGACCTATAAGAACAAGTGTTAATGTCTTGTTTGTGTCTCCTATGAAAAAGATACTTATGCCAATGCTAAACCAGCAAAGCCAACGGAAGAAAAAAACTTTTGAGAGATACGGCAATACCTTTTTATATGTCTGTGCATGAAATGCGGCATAAAGCTGTGTGATAATAGCACCTCCTCGCAAAAGTGACACGAAAAGTCCGACAACAATTACGCTTTGACTAAAATGCTCAATAATGAGCGGCAACACCGCCGAAGGCTCTGCTATCGTAATGGCAAGAGAAAGAAAAAATGCATGTGCTATATTTTTATAATTATTTTTCGGATTATCCTGTTTAGGCGTTTGCAAAGCTATCCTTAAACATTTCTATAGCTTTATCGCCATGACTATTTTTGCACATAAGTAACAAATTTATCTTTTGCCGCCTCTTGACAAAATACCTGATGCCCATTTTTTTCAAACTCTTCTATTAAAGGCTCAGGTTTAAAATCCGATGTTATAAGCAGTATTTCTCCATTTTGCATTTTGCGTAAAATATTATTGGATTTTGCTAAAGGATTCTCTTTTTTATCAAGAAGCTCATTTGCATCCATACTCTCTTTTGGCTCATTTACTATCCATTTCGGCAATTCTTTCACTTTTGTCTTTTCTGCCGTTTTACCTTCCACCGGAGACTGCCCTACAGCCATGCGCAGCCGATTTAGCAGATCCATAGGCTCCATGCCGCCAACGATCGCAGCCTGACGCACTCCTGCTATTTTCCCTAGCGTTCGTCTAAGAACCGGGTTGTTGAGTTTTTTAAATTTTGGGTTTATTTTTATGAGAATATCTCGCATCCCGTCATAATCATTGAGCAAATCTGCAATTTTTGTCTCTAAAGTAATCTCTTTCATCTGTTTTTATCCTCGTCTTGAGTTTTAGTTTTAATATTTAACGCCTTTGTATTTAAAAGTGCATCCGCTATCTTTTTTCTCGCACCTTCGATAATACGTGAAAAAGTTGTGCGTGAGATACCCATTTTATCGGCACATTCTTGTTGATAAAGAGCCTCATAGTCAGCAAGACGGATTGCCTCCATCTCATCTTCACGTAACACTACCCGCTCTAAGGTTATTCTTTTCATGCCACACGGTTTAAAACAAACACCGCTATGATCAACATCTATTATACGTTCTTTTCGCTTTCTTCCCTGCATCGTTAACTACTCCTTTTTATTATTTTAAAGACTTATTTTACAAAAAAAGTTTTTTTAAACAATTTTTTTTAAAGCATATCATAGGCACCTCTTTGGAATATTTTTCATAAGATGCACCAAATTTTTTCCTACATTCCATCTCTTCAAAAATCAGCACCATCAAAGCGATAAAAACCATCTCCAGCGGAGCAACTATTGTAATGAAAGTAGGTGAACCGAGCAAAAACGCTAATGCAAAAGGAAGCAACAACAAGCCAAAAAGCATCGGATGTCGCATTTGGGCATAGATACCGCTTGTAACAAGCTTGTTTGTTTCTAAACGAGGTAAATTTCTGTCTCGCCC
>WFMO01000237.1 GCA_015489055.1 Helicobacteraceae bacterium
CCTCATCATATCGAAGTTCAAATATTAGCCGATAAATATGGAAATGTTCTGCATCTAGGCAACAGAGACTGCTCAATACAAAGAAGACATCAAAAGATTCTAGAAATAGCACCCTCACCCTATCTAAAAGCAAGCGTCAAAGAAAAGCTATATGAGATTTCACTCTTAGCAATTAAAAAACTCGGATATGAGAGTGTTGCCACTATTGAGTTTTTAGTGGATGATTTTGATAATATCTACTTTATTGAGATAAATACCAGGATCCAAGTTGAACATCCAATTACCGAGATGGTCAGCGGAATAGATTTAGTAGAGCAAATGATTGAAGTAGCCCAAGCAAAAAAATTGACACTCAAGCAAAAAGACATAACTATAAGAGGCTATGCGATAGAGTTTCGTATAAACGCCGAAGATCCAAATCATAACTTTACACCATCGCCGGGAAAATTAACAGAATATTTAGCCCCCGGAGGTCCGGGTGTAAGGCTTGATTCTATAGCATATCAAGATTATACGATTTCACACTTTTATGATTCACTCATTGCAAAACTTATAGTATGGGGAATCTCATGGGAAGAAGTTGTTAAAAAATCAAAGCGAGCTTTAGATGAATTTTTAATTGCTGGCGTACCTACGAATATTTCGTTACATAGACAAATAGTAAAAGATAATGATTTTGCACATGGACATTTCAATACAGGGTATTTAGAAAAGAAACTATCTCTATTTAATTTAGAGGTTGTCGATGATATCAAAAAAGAGCAGGAAAAAATGCAACATATTACTGAAGTTATAGATGCGATTAAAAGAAACCATCTAAATGTCAGATATTAGCTTTATCCGCATAATCGCTTCCCCAATCATACATGCTCTTTAAAACCGGTTTTAATTTTTTACCGATTGGCGTAAGCGAATAAATAACTTTTGGAGGAACTTCTGCAAAAACTTCTCGTTCGATGATATTTTTTTCCTCCAACTCTTTTAGTTTAACGATAAGAGTTTTTTGACTAATTTCATGAATATCTTCATGTAACTCTTTAAATCTTTTAGCGCCGTCGAGTAGATACCAAATAACTGCCAACTTCCATCTGTCGTTAAATATATCAAGTGTAATTGCCACCGGGCAAGTATATTCTTTATTATCTACATAATACATACGTATCCTTTTTAACATAAATACTACATATTATAACATATGTGACCATCATCTACCTTTACTTACCTAAACTAAAGTAAGAGAAGTATAAGTTTACTACTGATATAATCTTTGCATGATAACTTAAAATATGGAGAAACAAATGAATAACCAATGTATGAAAGCCATGGATTTTAGACATGCTTGTAAGATATTTGATGAGAAAAAGAAAATTTCTGATGAAGATATACGGTTTATTTTAGAAGTCGGCAGAAAGTCGCCATCATCTTTTGGTATGGAGGCTTGGAAATTTTTAGTTATTACAAATGAGGAGTTAAAAGCAAAACTAAGACCTGCTTGCTGGGATCAGGTGCAAGTTACGTCTTGTTCACACTTAGTCATTGTATTAGCAGGGATTGATAGTGTAAAAGTACAATCAGGAGAAGTGAAAAAACGATTTGCCAGAAAAATAGATAAGCAAGAAACACTGGATTTTTATATGCAACTTTATGCCAGCCATCTAAAAAACACGCTTGAGAGTGATGAAAATATCTATGCATGGACGTCAAAACAGAGCTATATCGCTGCTGCGAATATGATGACATCTGCTGCTTTTATAGGCATAGATTCTTGTCCTATTGAAGGATATGAAAAAGACAAAGTTGAACAAATTTTACAACTAGACACAACAAAATTTCAACTCTCACTTGTTTTACCATTTGGCTACAGAGCACAACCACAACCAGCACAAGTAAGACTTCCATTTGAAGATGTTGTAGAATTTATACAGTAATATGGATAGATTTAAGCCATCAATCATAATTCAAAATCGTCATATCCAAACTGTTGGTGCAATGGTTTTTACAAAATCGGCAGATATTAAGATAGAAATTGAACAATTTGAGTTAGATGATGGTGATTTTTTAGAATGCTTTTGGCATAGATATTCGAACGATCCGACTACTCCAATCGTAATACTGTTTCATGGGCTTGCCGGCTCATTTAAATCTCATTACATTCAGCAAATTATGCCTAAGCTGGCAACCAATAATTTTAATACAGTTATTATGCATTTTAGGAGTTGTTCTGGAAAGATGAATAGGCTCTTACGCTCTTATCATAGTGGAGAAACAGGTGATGCAAAAGCTTTTATAAAGCATATACAACATCTATACCCAAAAGCAAAACTTTTTGCAGTAGGGTATTCTCTTGGTGCAAATATGCTTCTTAAGATGCTAGGCGAATATAAAGACACATCACC
>WFMO01000238.1 GCA_015489055.1 Helicobacteraceae bacterium
GGAAAAAACAACTCAGTCATTACTGAAAATATATTTGATAAAGAGCTTATAAGCAGTTTAAAAGCTGTAGATGAAAAACAAATTCAAATCATTAGAGGTGCGGGCGTAGATTTAGATAGATACATATATACTGAAGAAAATACTGAAAATATAAAAGTGACTATGGCTTGTAGGCTTTTAAAAGATAAAGGAGTGTTTGAATATATACAAAGTGCAAAAATTTTAAAAAACAAAGGAATAGATGTAGAGTTTGAGCTATATGGAGATATAGATATTCATAATCCTGTTACTTTAACAAACAAAGATGTAGAAAAAATTAAAAAAGAAGGATTTGTAACAGTTCATGGATTTAGTAGTGATATCGCAGATATTTTTTCTAAAGCAAATATAGTGGTACTCCCATCTTACCGGGAAGGCTTGCCAAAGGTTCTAGTTGAAGCAGCAGCTTGTGGTCGAGCAGTTGTTACAACTGATGTTCCAGGTTGTCGTGATGCCATAGAGGTCAATAAGACCGGTTTGCTTTGTGAAGTAAGAAATGCGCAAGATTTAGCAAAAAAGATAGAAAGACTTATAGTCGATGAAAACTTAAGAAAAAAAATGGGAAAAGCAGGAAGAAAACTTGCTCAAAAAGAATTTGATATCAATAAAGTAGTAGCTATGCATTTTAACGTATATGAGGATTTAAATGAATGATGTTTTACTCACAGGCTCAAACGGTTTTGTAGGAAAATATTTTATAAAGAAATATGCCGACAGATACAGTATTCAGAAATTTTCATTTTTAAATGATGATTTTAAATCTTTACATGTAGAGGGTATTGAAATTATCGTCCATCTCTCAGCTTTAGTGCATCAGATGGGCGGGGCAAGCAAAGATGAATATGAAAGAGTAAATGTAACTCAAACTTTGGATTTAGCTAAAAAAGCTAAAGCGAGCGGGGTTAAGCAGTTTGTATTTATGAGTACCGTGAAAGTATATGGCGAAGAAAACGATGCGGCTTACAGTGAGACTTCTACATGTAAGCCAGAAGATGAGTATGGAAGAAGTAAATTAAAAGCTGAAAATGAGCTCTTAAAGCTTGAGAACGATGTGTTTAAAGTTTCTATCATTAGAACTCCTGTAGTTTACGGGCATGGTGTAAAAGCAAATATAAAAAACTTAGTTAATTTAGTACAAAAAGTTTCTGTTTTACCTTTTGGAGGCATTGCAAACAAAAGAAGCATGGTTTATGTCGGCAACCTTTGTCATATGATGGATGTTATCATTGAAAAAGAGGCGAATGGTCTGTTCTTGGCTTCTGATGATAGAGCAATCTCAACAACAAAACTCATAGAGTTAATCGCAAAAGCTTTAGATAAAAAAATATATTTGATTAAAATACCTTTTTTTGAGAGTCTATTGAAGTTCATAAAACCTTCTTTTCACAAAAGACTTTATGGGAGTTTAGAAGTTGATAATAGTCTTACAAGAGTAAAGCTCAACTTAGTAAATCCCTATAGTGTGGAAGAGGGAATAAGATTTATGATAGATAAAACAGAGAAGAAGTATTGAAAAATATTTAAAAATATATGTTATAATGTACATAAAAATGTAAGGAAGTGCTATGCAAGTAGTTAGTATGACAGAAGCTAGAAATAATTTTAAGGCTATATTTGATAGCGTATTTAACGATCATGATGAAGTTATTATTCATAGAAAAGGTCGAGAAAATGTAGTAGTGATACCATTTGATGAATATAATTCTATAAAAGAAACCAACTATCTTTTAAGTAATAAGAACAATGCAAAACATTTGCTAGATTCAGTTCAAGAACTTCGAGAAGGCCACTATAAAGAGAGAGACTTGATTGAATGCGATTGATCTTTAGTGATAAAGCTTGGGACGATTACCTTTATTGGCAAGAAACTGACAGGCAGCTTCTGAAAAAAATCAATAAGTTAATCAAGGATATAACGCGAGATCCTTTTGATGGTCTAGGCAAACCGGAACCTTTAAAACATGAACTCAGTGGATTTTGGTCGAGACGAATTACTAATGAGCATAGGTTAGTTTATGAAGTTTCTGAAAACTCTCTTGCCATTGCTTCTTGTAGATATCATTATTGAGAGGATTTATGTTATAATACTGTTAAAAGTACTATTAAGGATACTGTTATGGTGATAAATGCAAATGAAGTAAAAACAAAAGGTGTATCAATGTTTGGAAATTTATTAAGTAAATTTGATGAGTTGATTATTAATGTGCGCGGTAAAAATAAATATGTTGTCCTTGATATTGAAAGATATAAAAAATTTAGAGAAAGTGAACTCGACCTTGCATATATGAATGCCATGCGAGATATAAAAGAAGGACGCTATAAAGTCCAAAATGCATCAGAACACATAAAAGAGCTGATGGATGAGTTATAAGATAATAAGGACTGATGAGTATTTTAAAAAATTAAAAAAGTTTATGAAAAAGCATCCCGAAGTTTTACAGAGGTACGCAAAAATCATAGAATTGCTTGAGATAGATCCATGGCACCCCTCTTTGAGGTTGCATAAATTAAAAGGTGGACTAAATGGGTACCATAGTGTTTCTATTATGATGAAATATAGAGTGGTTATAGATTTTATCATAAAGGATAACGAGATTATACCTATTGACATTGGAACGCATGAGGAAGTATATTAGATGATATATGTTGCTTTGCTGCTATTGTCATTTTCTTTGACATACTTCATAAAAAACTATGCCATTAAGAGATCGCTTGTCGCTGAGGTTAATGAGAGAAGTTCTCATACTGTGCCTACTCCTCATGGCGGGGGAATTGCCATCGCCGTCACTTGGTTCATAGGTCTTACGTATCTGTTTTTTGCAGATAAAATCGAGAGCTCTTTGTATTGCGCTTTGATGTTGGGCGTTCTTCTTTCAGTTGTAAGCTATCTGGATGATTTGTATGAACTCTCTGCAAGATTACGACTTATCACACAGGCTGGAGTCGCTCTTGGCGGGATATGGGCACTTGGGGGTCTGCATCATCTTGATTTTGGAATTTTCAGTATAGATAACCGTGTTTTGACAAATATTTTTGCTTTTTTTATGATAATCTGGTTTATAAATCTTTATAATTTTTTAGATGGTATCAATGGCTATGCAGGTGCGGAAGCTCTGTTTTTGGCAGTAGCTGGATTTTTACTCTTTGGCGGAGATTATTTTTTGGTGCTTAGTGTTTCTGTTTTGGGTTTTTTATTTTGGAACTGGAACAAGGCAAAGATATTTATGGGTGATGTCGGAAGTACACTGCTTGGATATAGCATCGCCGTCTTTACGATTTATGATGCCAATTTAGACGCTAACAATCTATGGGTGTGGATTATTTTATTTGGAGTGTATTGGTTTGATGCGACATGGACGCTTGTAAGAAGAAGACTAAATGGTGAGAGATTATCCCAGGCGCACAACAAACATGCATATCAACGACTTGTTCAAAGCGGATGGAGTCATGCAAAAGTAGTGACGTATGCGATGGTTTTAAATGCCCTGCTGCTGGCAGTTATTGTTCTTGTGCCAAATATATTTTTAGCATTTTTAATTATGCTGATTATACTGTTTGCTGTTATAAAATTTGTAGATAGAC
>WFMO01000239.1 GCA_015489055.1 Helicobacteraceae bacterium
GCTGTTATAGATATAGGTTCTAATTCAGCTAGACTAGTAATATACAAAAAAAGCAGTCGGTTTGCTTTTCATCTGCTTCATGAAGCTACAAGCCGCGTAAGATTACCCGAAGATGCCTACAAGCATGGTGGACAGCTACAAGAAAGGGCAATGAAACGTACCTTTAATGCACTAGAGGGTTTTTTAAATATAGCCTCCTCTTTTGGAGCAAGAAAAATCTTATGTGTTGCCACTTCAGCATTACGAGATGCTCCAAATAAAAGAGAATTTATCAATCGTATTAACCGCAAATTAGGATTGAAAATCAAAGTTATCAATGGAGTTGATGAGGCCATCTTTGGTGCACGCGCCTGCTTAAACCTTCTTCCAATCGTTGATGCTATAACGGTCGATATAGGAGGAGGTTCTACAGAATTCGCCTTTATCCGTAACAAAACTATCATCTCCTCTGCCTCTTTACCTTTGGGTACGGTCAGGCTCAAAGAGTTGTATTTTGACAATAATGATCTAAAAGGAGCGAAGCAGTATATAGACGAGCAACTAGACAAATTACCAACAGAGATGCTTAGCAATACAATTGTCGGTATAGGCGGAACTTTTAGAGCTATTGCAAACAGTATCTTAAAACACAAAACCTATCCATTGGACATTTTACATGGATTTGAATTTAACACAAAAAATATGAATATAACAATTAAAAAGATATTAAGTGCTGATACAAAAACTTTAAAGAAATTAAATATCAAACCTACTAGATATGATACAATTAAACCAGGCGCATTAATTATTTTACAACTACTGCATAAGATGAAGAATGTTGATCGATTTATAACTAGTGGTGTCGGCGTTAGAGAAGGTGTCTATCTAAGTGATTTATTAAGGAACCAAAACTATAAATTCCCATCTAACTATAACCCGTCTGTAAGATTTTTACTAGATAATTTTTTAGTAGAAAAACAACTCTCTAATAATTTGGCATTACTTACGAGTAAAATATTTGATGCTACGCATGAGTATTATAAAATAGGTACTAAATACAAACATGCCTTAATAGTAGCTGCCAAGCTCTCACCCATCGGCTCAAGTATTAATTTTTACTCATCAAACAAACATAGCCTATATCTGATACAAAATAGTTTGGAATATGGCTTTACACACCAGCAGATCATCCTCATAGCTACACTTGTAAGATTTGTAAAAAGAAAATCTCCATCTAAAGCGCATCTGCAAGAATATCAAGACATACTGCCAGATGAGGGCATAGTAGAACTTTTAAGTTTTATCATAACTGTCTCATCAGCTCTTTTAACACATAGACCAAAAAATGTTAATTACTCTATCAGTTTCCAAGATAGATGTTTACATGTAAGCTCAAGTGATAATATATATTTAGTCAAAGAAGCGTTAGATACACTTCAATACCCCGACAACCTATCTGTACAGATAGATAACTATTAAAATTTTTGTCCCATTGTAAAAGCAAAATGCGATACATTATCGCCAGAATGTTCATTTAAAGGATTGGCAAACATTAACTGAATTGGTCCTACGGGTGAAAACCATTCTATTCCCGCGCCATATCCGCCACGTGATATCTGCGTTAAAGATGAATCACCTATAAAGCCCCAGTTGACAAATGTAACCAGTCTCATTTTTGCTTTATTTATTAATGGAAAGCTAAGTTCTAAAGCATTAGTAAAGATCTGCTCACCTCCAATATTTACCTTAACTCCATTGTTTATTGTAGTTGGAGACAAAGAGTATGACTGGTATCCAAGCACACTTCCTATCCCTCCCATATAATATCTCTCCGCAATAGGCAAATATCCTGTATTGAGCGCGTATTTAAATTTAGCTTTATATCTAAATATAATATTTTTGCCTGTTAAATGTTTGAGTCCATAATATTTATTATATGCTGTTTGACTCTTAATAAAATCAGCATTAGCTCCTAATCCCGCTTTTTCAAGGCTCTCACTTGCTATAAAGCCTGATGTAGGAAGATAATAATTATTTGTATTGTTAAAAACTACACTCATAGTTACAGAACTTTTATTATAGCTTGAAAAATAATACTGTGACAGAGGTGAAGTAGTAAGATTAATATTACTATAGCTGTTGCTAGAGTAACTGTATCCTAAATATCCATTTATATGTCTTGTAAACTGATGCCCCATACCAAAAGTCAGACCGTTGCTTTGGACATTATAGCTTGTATAATTCGTACCAGATTGAAAGACCGAGAAACTTCCGCTGTAATCGCTGTCATCTAAATGAGGATTAGATATAGAAAAAGAGTAATTATGTGTCATTTGTGATTTATTGAGCTGTACGCCTACTGTAATGCCTGAACCAAATATATCACGATCATTTACGGCAACACTAAGCAAAATACCACCATAGCTTCCGTATCCACCGCCTATTTGTATATTTCCTGTCGGTTGCTCTTTGACCATAACGACTAAATCCATACTGTGAGCGGAGAGTCTGTGTTCTTGTATGGTCGATGAACTAAAAAAGCCCAACCGTCCAAGTGCATTTTTAGAATCTTTTAAATCAGTAAGAGAAAATAAATCACCCGGGCCTAGATAAAGAATACGTCTTATAACGCGGTCTAGCGTGCTTGTATTGCCTGATATAATCACGTTATGGATATAAACTTTATCACCTGGAATAACTTTATAGGTTAAATTAACGGTATGATTTTTTTTATTTTCTTTTAAATCTGGTACAACCTGAACAAAAGCATAACCTTTATTTGCAACGATCGTTTTTATGCGTTTTGAATCTGCTCTGAATGTTTTAATGTTAAAATATTTACCCACTTTCATTTCAATAGCTTTTCTCAAAATCGACGATTTGACTACATTCTTGGTTTCATACACATGAATGTGACTAACAGTATATTGCTCGCCTTCATTAATTTGATAGCTCATATCCGCTGTATAATTATTGAAATCTACTCTTGTAAAAGGCATATCTACTTTAGCGTCGAGGTATCCATGCTGCATAAACATATCACGCATTCTAAGTGGATCATATCGTAGTTGGTTTAATTTTAATTCACCGCTGTTTCTCCCCCAAAACCACCCCATCCACTGGTGCTGCTTGTTTGCTATCGTGTCATTAAATATAGATGGACTAAAATTTTTAAGTCCGCTGTATGTGATTTTTTTAATGATAATCTCATGTCCTTCATCTATTAAAAAAGTCAGATGCATGCTACCGTTTTTTTCTATTTTTTTCTTTACGACGACAACGGTGTCAATTTTACCTTTTTTATTAAGGTATTGTATAATCCTTTTTTTTGCAGCATCTATTTTCTTTTGATCATACAAACTGCCTCGTTTGATTTTTATAGTGTCATCTAAAAATGTCTTATCATCAGCTTTATAACCTTTGACGATAATTTTTGATATAATCGGTTTTTCTTTAAAGTGAAATGTTATAATACCGTTTTTATCGCTCACCCAAATATCTTCAAAATATCCCTGCTGAAAATATGTCTTGATGCTCTTATCAATCTGTTTAATGTTTAGTACATCGCCAGGCTTCACATCTATCATGCCAGAGGCAACACTTTTAGACATATGAAAGAGTCCCTTATAGTGGATGGCTTTTATAATCTGCGCGTTTAGGCTTATACCTATAAAAAATACAAGGGCTAAAAAAAATAATCTCATTTATATCCTATGTGTTTAAAAAAATAATAAGAGATTTTACACATAAAGTTATTAATATTACGTAAATTCAAGCAATTTCTTTGTATTATTGTATAAAAATA
>WFMO01000240.1 GCA_015489055.1 Helicobacteraceae bacterium
AAAATAGTTCGAGGTCTATGCAAGAATCTATTTTATTCTTTCTACACCAAAACATAAATTTGAACGCACTAATTATTAAAGATAATAATCCGCTTTCATCAAGTGTGAAAATATTTTCCTCTTTTACAGTATTTAGTAGTTGAAGGCTTATTTTATTTTTGCTAAAAATTACAAAATACAGTTCCCCACTTATCTTTTCTTTTAGTTTTCTCATCGCAGGATCAACTAAAATAGCACTTCCCATTTCTGAGAGTTCAACAAGAAGAACATTTTTTGCTTTGGTTTGTTTAGAGGGTTTAATTTTTTTATATATCTTATCGACAATTGTGCCTAAAAATGTTAAAGGTACACCAACATAATAGTCAATTTTTCTCATCATATCTACATTCATGTGTCTGCCTTTGTGCTGTTTTGCGTTTTATTTTTTACCCAGAAGTATGAACCAGGCAATGCGCTGATAATAAGCAGAAGCCCATATAAAATAGACATTGCCAAAATTTTTGCTTTATCATCATATACCAACATAAAAATACCAACCATTGCACCCTCTCTAATGCCCCATCCAGCAAGAGATAAAGGTATAATCATAAGTAAAAAGACAGGCGGAACCGCTATTAAAAATGTTTCAAAATCCAGTTTGATATCTATACTTCTAGATATCGCAAAAAGTGCCATTACGGTCAGTAACTGTACACCGACAGAAATACCTATATGTTTTATCAAGTTTTTTTTGTTTTTATAAAGATGATCCAATTTTATGCCAAGTTTATAAAAATAGTGTAAACCTTTGATGTTTTCAAGAAAATGAAACTTATGCAGTAAAAATAAAAAGATAAATCCAAGCAAGCCACCACCTGAGATTGCTATAATAAGATATGAAAAACTGTTTTTAAATATACCAAAAAAGATAATTGTAGAGATAAGATTTAATGTAAGCAGGCCGACTAGACCAATAACTCTATCTATGAAAACATCAAATAAAGCCTCTTTTTTATGATATCCTTTAGAGGAGAGATCCAGTACGCGTACTGCATCCCCCCCTATACTGCTAGGTAAGACCTGATTAAAAAAAGCACCTTTAAAATAGCTAGCCACATAAAAAAAACGATTTTCATCAAATTTTAATAATGAGCTAATATCGCTCCATCTGTATGCTGCTAAATATGCACTTGCTGTTTGCAATAAAAGAGCTATGGCGATATCTCCGCCATGACTCTTAGCTAAAACAGCCAATAACGTATGTATATTTATATATTTAAACAGATATATAAATATAACAATGGTAACAATTATTTTAATAATATTTTTCATCCGCCACCATTATGTTTTGATATATTATTGTACATTAACAGTTATTAAAATCATATTATTATTTTGGCGAGGTTACACTGTAAATATAAAAATGTTTTTTACCATGTATGCCACGCACAAATGTCAATATTTTTAGTAGCTTTACATGTTTGTACTCTTTATCTAGATAATAATTTTGAGGCTCCATCGTTAAAACAAGTCCATTTTTAAGATAACCTTTTTTTTGCCACATGTTGTACTGAGAATATCTTGACGGACATGCGAGCTGAGTAATAGGGTGATGAGGGAGGTAAAACTTCAAATACGCAGTAGTAGT
This sequence comes from Helicobacteraceae bacterium, assembly GCA_015489055.1. Taxonomy (GTDB): domain Bacteria; phylum Campylobacterota; class Campylobacteria; order Campylobacterales; family Sulfurimonadaceae; genus Hydrocurvibacter. Next base: position 1,628 of record WFMO01000240.1, read on the forward strand.
TAAACCATCGCCATAAAAATGATCTCCTTTTTTCGCATAACTTTGTAGTACATGTACGGCTTGTTTGTTGCCATACATTCTGTTTTGTACATAAGGTAGAAAGAACATCAAAGCTATGCGCCCTAGTATTGTAAAAATCAGCGCTATGATTAGTCCTGCTTTAAATGTTTTTATTAGGTTGTACTTTGATATGATAATCGCTACTAGTACTGTGCCACCGATATAAGCGGGTGCTACCCAGTCTAATTCCATATTTTTGTATAAATCTTTATATGTAAAAAATAGCAGTATCGTAACAATGGAAGTTGCTATATAAAAGAGCTTGTCATCTTTAAAATAAAGCCTTTTTTTGATTAAAAACCAAAATAATATTGCTGCAAAAACCGGTGAGAAAATAGCAAATTGACCTAAGATGAAATCTAATAGAAGCAGTGGACGGATGACGAAGTTATTTGTTTTGCCATGATTCCATTGAAATTTAAAACTAATCCAATTATGTTCATAATTCCACCATAGCACAGGAGAGACTAAAATCGACGCTATGATAATAGCTATATAAAAATATGGATTTTTAAAAATATCCCGTCGTTTAAGTAGTAAAAATATCAGTAAACCGGCAACAAAAAGAATAGAAGCATATTTGCTGAGCATCATAAGACCTATGGCAATACCCGTTAGTATAAAATCACTTTTATGACCTATAAAAATTGCTCTATAAGCATAATATAACGACATTGACCAAAATAGCATCAAAGGAGAATCTGGAGTTGCAATAATATATCCGGCATTTACTAAGATGATAGAAGCAAAAATTAATATTGAGTTGAGTGCTGTTTTTTCATCTGACATCAATTTTGTAAGCTTGAAGATATAAAATGCTGTAAAACTCATGCAAAAAATGTTTGTCAGTCTGACTCCCCATTGGCTTTGAGAAATATAATTTGTTAAGTGCATCATATAAGCTATCATCGGTGGATGATCATAATAACTGGCTTGAAGATGATGACTCCAAACCCAATAATATGCTTCATCTCCATGAAGAGGTAAAAAAGCATTATAAAAAGTGCTAAAAATTCCTAAAAATAGTATGATGAAAAAGGCTGATTTGGCAGGATTTTTATATAAAGAGTCAAACATCGTATATCCATAATTAATTTTTCAAAATTATACTGAAATTATTATTGTTTAATATAACAGATAAAGAAGTTGTGGTATTATTTGCTTAAAAAGAGTGGGCGGTTATTGTTTGATTACATGTAAAATTTTTAGTTTATCTATAATGTTGGTTGAGAGATGAAGATATTTTTTAGTTTGCTTGTTGTTTTTGTTATTACTGCCGCCGGTGCCACAACTATACCGACAATTAATTTTTCTCTCTCAGCGCCACATACACCACAACAGTTAGTTGATTCATTAAATGTGCTGGTAATGCTTACACTGCTGTTTTTAGCACCTAGTATGATACTTGTTATGACAACTTTTGTAAGATTTATCATTGTGTTTGGTTTTTTACGCCAAGCACTAGGGACACAGCAGATACCTCCAACTCAGATTTTAGTTATGCTGGCGTTGGTTCTTACTATTTTTGTGATGCAACCCATCGGTCAACAAGCTTATAATAACGGCATACAGCCATATCTGCAAAAAAAAATAGGTTACGTTCAGGCATTTGATAGAACAACACTGCCGTTTAAGAAATTTATGATACGCAATACAAGAGAAGAGGATTTGGCACTTTTTTTTAGAATACGTCATATGTCAAATCCGCAAAATGTCAAAGACGTACCTTTAACCATCGCAGTGCCTGCTTTTTTAATAAGTGAACTTAAAACATCTTTTGAGATAGGATTTTTACTGTTTTTGCCATTTTTAATTATAGATATGGTAGTTTCTTCCATATTGATGTCAATGGGTATGATGATGCTGCCTCCTGTTATGATTTCACTTCCTTTTAAGATACTTGTGTTTGTGCTTATCAACGGATGGGATTTACTTATAGGCAATCTTATCTCAAGTGTAAAATGATATTATCTTCGGGAGAATTTTTTGGATTGTAAATATTTTGGTATTTGTGGCGGATGTACGAATTATAAGATAGACTATGCACAACAGGTAATGCTTAAGCTAAAGAGTATTCAAGAACAGTTTCAAGCAGAGTTTCAAGGCGATATTGAGGTGCATCAATCTTTGTCTGCTCATTATAGAGCAAGAGCAGAATTTAAGATTTGGCATGACGGTAAGGATATTTCGTATGCCATGCATCAAGCGCAAAATAAAGGCTACGTAAGTATAGACGATTGCCCGCTTGTGGTTATACCGATATATGATTTGATGAAGCGTCTGCTAAAAGAGATAGTGCGCCATGATATTAAAGAGAAGCTTTTTGGTGTTGATTTTTTATCTTCTAGCAGCGGCGACATGGTTATATCGATGCTCTATCATAGGCAACTTGACGATATTTGGCAAGAAAAAGCCAGATCTATGGCCAAAGATTTACAAATAAATATTATCGGCAGAAGTAAAAAACAAAAGATTATTATAGGTTTGGATTATATAATAGAGCATTTACATGTAAATAGGCGACTTTATCGCTACATGCAGATAGAAAACAGTTTCACGCAGCCAAATCCAAGAGTAAACGAAAAAATGATAGAGTGGGCTGTAGCACAGGCAAAGACTATTAATGGCGATCTGCTTGAGCTTTATTGCGGTGCAGGTAACTTTACAATCCCTTTTGCAACTGTATTTGATAAGATACTAGCAACAGAAATCTCAAAAGCGTCTATAAGTGCGGCAAAAGAGAATATGCGTTTAAATAATGTTGAAAACATATCGTTTTTACGCATGAGTTCTCAAGAGCTTGTTCAAGCGCTTGATGGCAAACGGGTGTTTCGCCGTTTACAAGAGATTGACATCAACAAATTTTTTATACAGACTGTTTTTGTGGACCCTCCGCGTGCAGGTTTGGATGATGAAACAATAAAATTTATATCAAGATATAAAAATATCATATATATCTCTTGCAATCCTGTCACTTTGAAGCGAGATTTACAGATTTTGTGTAAGCGTTATAAAGTTATCTCAATGGCGATGTTCGATCAATTTGCATATACAAACCACATTGAAATGGGTGTGAGATTAGAGCTGTTGCCTGAGATCTAGCGCACATCTTGCGCTATGAAAATCTCGTACAAACTTAGGATTTGTAAAGATACCTTTTTTTAAGCTCCATCCGCCGCTTTTTTTAATTATGACTACCTGAGCACCCTTAAGCTCACCTCTACTTTCACATAGTATTGTTTGACCTGTGTTAAATGCTCTTGCAATACGATTAATTCTATGCATAGTAAAATAGTAGTGAAAGAGAATGAAAGAGCCTAAAACAATAGTCATAATAATCATACCTCTTTTAAAAGCAACCTTTGGCATAAAACTTCTAGTCGTAACATACGCAGTAATAGCTAAAAAAAATAACGCAATTATGATATATCCAATTTCTAAATCAAAAAATCCCATATTAGTCCCTATGTATCAAATTTTTATTTTCCCAATCTTTTGTATCATCGGTAAAATACTTAATTCTAACTTTTTTAAATTCTTTTGTAGAAAAAAGAAGCTTATTAGATTTAAAGTCTATTTCATTTCCCATCTCTTTTAAGATATTGTCAATATCTTTTTTACTTTTTGCATGTATCATTGAGAAAAGATTATATTGCCAATTTGGATATTTTGGTCTTAAATAACAATGACTTACTACACTGTATGCAGCAATTTTTTGACCAATCTCTTCAGCATTTTGTTCATCAACGTCCCACACAACCATGGCATTTGAATTAAAACCAGCTTTACGATGATTTAATATTGTTGCAAACCTTCTCATGATACCTGCATCTTGAAGCTCTTGTAGTGAGTCAAAGAAAGTGTCATAATCTATGCCTATTTTATTAATCGTTTCTAAAAATGGCTCCTGTGTTATTTTGATATCTTCTTGTGCATATTTTATTATCTGTTTATGCAGATCCGTCAGAATTATATCTTTAAATTTTTTAGTTTTCACTACCTGTTTTTTCTTAGCACTGTTTGCAGTATCTAGCTGAACCATGATCTTAAATAGTTTTAGCGTAGGTAAAGCTATGTATTCTTTAGCATGTGCCATTTTGGCTAAAACCTTAATGGTGTCATCTAGACCTAGTAAACTGTTAGGTGGCGTTGCTAATGTAAACCAGACGTTAAACTCATGATTTCTTTCATAATTATGTGAGATTCCAGGATGAGAGTTTAACGTAGCGACTGCTTCATCCATATCTTTTTTGTCAATGCGAAAAGCAACTAAAGAAGATTTGTAGCCAAGTTTTTTTGTATCAAATATAGCTGATGTTTGTCTTATAATCTGATCATCTTTTTCTTTTTGAATGATTTGAAGCATTTCATCTTCAGTTATTGAAAATTTATCCGCTAAAGTTAAAAATGGTCTTTTAGTGAGTGGAAAATTCTTTTGTAATTCGTATAATATTTTATCTTTCATCTTTTACCTTTTTAGTCAATGCTATGAAAGCATCTCAAACCCTTCTTTGATATCTTTGGCTTTATTTGCTGTTACCAACAATAAAGCAACATTTAGTTTTGCCAATTCTTCTAATTCTTTACTTGGATTATTTAAAAAATCTAATGATTCTTGCAATGTAATTTTATCCCATGATTTTTTATATGTAATTCCAAAATATTCCGGCTCTATGGAAGTTTCAACTATCTTTGAACCTCTTTTTATCCAATATCTGCATTTTGAGAAAATTTCGGGTGTGCCTTCATTTCCTTTTACAACAACAAAATTTTCATAATTTGATGCAAAAAGCTCATTGTTTTTTTTAACATAAGGCTCATGAAATGCCGCAGAAATAGCATATTTTGAATTTGCCGGATTTAATAATTTTTCTAAAGTGTTAAAGGCGGTTCTAAGTCCAAGTGCATTTCTAACTCTTGTTAAATTGCTTAATTCCTTAAAATACTCTTTTCTGTCAAAATAATGAATATTGTCATCAAGCTTTATATTTGTTGCTACGTCTTTAAGTGTTATTCCGTGCTTTGCAGGTTGTAAATAATCACCACTCACAACGATTGATAAATCAAATTTCTTCAAATATTTACCAAACAGCGGGAAAAGATATGGATTATCCGCTTTACCGTCATAAGGATAACCAAGCTCTATCGAGTTTTTGATATCCACTCTTTTAATATAATTATCAAACACACCATAAGCAGTTTGTAACTCTTCTATGCTTTCAATTCTAACTCTCCAGCCAAGCAAGAAAGCAGCTATTTGTTCCGGTGAAGCTTTTTGTGTTAATATCTGATTCATGCAGTCAGTCATCTCTTCTTCACTGAGTTCTCTATTTGATTTTGGACCGGTTCCTACTGCTCTTATGTAATTATGAAAATCCATAATTCTCCTTTTAATATTTATAATTTACCGGGTTACCCGATAATGTTTTTAAAAAAGCAACAATTTGCCCAATTTGTTTTTTTGTAAGAACGATTCCAAGTTGATGGCGCGCCATAATTTTTACTGCTTCTTTTAGTTTTTTAACTGTACCGTTATGAAAATATGGTGCGGTTCTCGCAACATTTCGAAGTGTCGGTACTTTAAATTGAAATTGATTATTACGTCCATGGAATCCACCTGTGTCTGGGAAAGGGAATGGTGAGCCTTTAAAACGAGGTGAGTGAAACTCAAATTTTGAGAAAACCGGCATGCCGTTAATAAAAACTGATTTTGGAACAATGAATCCATCATATCGTTTAAGTGGAAATCTTTGCATGCTTTGTCCTCCTATGCTTATACCTGTGTGACAACTCTTACATCCAAGACGCATGAATAAAAAAAGTCCTCTTTTTGCTTTGCTTGATATAGCAGTGTTGTTACCATCTAAAAATCTATCAAACGATCCCCTTGAGAGAAGTGTTCTTTCATAAGCGCCAATAGCGTTGATAACATTGGTAAATGTAATTTTGTGTGATTTGAATGCTGATTTGAATGCTTTTACATAAAAAGGTTCTTTTTTTAATCTCTTTACTATCTCTTTTGGTGTCATATTCATTTCAAAAGGTGCCTGAAGCGGTCCTTTTGCCTGATTTTGTATATTTGGACTCTTGCCATCCCATAATAGCATTTTCTCTAGTGCAGCATTTATTACTGTCGGAGTATTTAAGTGCAAAGGATTATGCCTACCATGATAGCCTATTGCAGTAGGGCGATTATCGGCTCCTCCTTTTGTAAGAATATGACATGTTGCGCAACTAATAGTTTTATTTTTGGATAAAATCGGATCAACAAAAAGCAAATGACCTAATTTGATTTTGTTTGTGCTTAACGGATCGTTTATATCTTTGACTAATCTTTTGGCTTTTACCCAGGTCTTTGGAACCGGTTTTAATCCATGCATCAGAGCTTCTTGACGCAGTTGATTGTTGTTTATGATAATAGGTTTTGGCTTTGGCTTTGGTATAAAAAAGCCGATGTTTATAAAAAGAATAACAAGGATAACAATAGTTATAATGATACCCAATTGATCTTTCAAGCTTCAACCTTAAAATAATATTCTACCTAATAGTGTATTTTACAACACTTTTATTAAATTTAGTTGAATTATGTTGATTTATAAAAATTATCTTAAAATTTACTTCCTCTACCTATAAGATCTTGCAAAGACGTATTTTTAAACATATCTTGCAATAAAGTTTTAGGTTGACTCCATTGATCGTGCAATGCGCATTTATTGTTGCTGTCACAAACTCCAATACCTAATACACAATATTCATCATTTAGCATATCATTAAATATTTCTAATATTTCGACCAATTTGATATCAGATGCTTTTTTATTTAAAACATATCCTCCATCGCGACCTCTAGTTGACTTTACTAATTCTGCTACAACTAGTTCGCGCATAATTTTTGTTAAAAATTTATAAGGCAAATCCAATGTGGCAGCTAAAACTGTAGCATTAGAGGGAGATTCATTATCCTGACTTGCTATATAGCTTAAAATTCTTATCGCATATTGCGTAGTATTATGTAGTTGCATTATTAAACCTTTGTGTGTAATAAAATATTTTCACTATTTTTAGAGTTTCCAATATTCAAGAAAAATACCACCCATTAAAGACAAGCAGATGGTGAGCAAAACAGTAAATAAATTATAATTAAAATCGCTTAATTTATCGTCTTTATCAAAAAATTCTACAATCTTTATAGATGGGAATATAAAGAAAAATAATAAAACTACAGAAAAAATTAAGACAAATATTATACTTCTCATCTATTTTGGTAATCCTTGTGTTTTTAGATTTTGCTAATCTTACTGGCAATTAAATAAATTATAACTTAATAAAATTAAATTGTTTCAAATTGTTACATTTTAATAATTTTACACATTATTATAGTTTCTTGATGCTATTTATTGTTATTTTATGATATTATACTCGTAGGTGGATTTGCTAAGGAGGTTTAAATGTTAACACCAACGCTTGTTAGACCTATAATAGCATCAAGTGATTTTCTGGGAGTTTTTCTAGCTGGAGCATTTGTTATTATTTTTGGCGCATTTTATGCGATGACCGTAACGCTTGTAAAATTAAAAAAACTACAAAAGTGGTATATATTTTTAGCATTTCTCTTTTGGGGCTTGCAAGTTTACAGTATGTTTTATCTGGGAGTGAAGATTCATTCTAAGCCGTTTACATTTAAGGCGATGATGATTGTAATGATAGCTTACTTGATGATGCCTTATATTTATTTTCGGATTATAAGTAAATCTGAAGAAAGATATAAAGATGAAAAAAAGGAGAGTAAAAATGTCTAAAAGAAAAGTTTCTGTATGGACAGATAATCGTTTTTGGCAAAGATCTGCCGCTTGGGTCACGGGTGTTGCCGCAGTCCTATTGATATGGTTAACATTTGATACAATGGGGCAGATAAGAATGGGTAATCAAAAAGATATAGATGCTCATATCGATAAGAGAGTGCCGTCCCCAACTGTTATTAACTACAAGATTGGCTACAAGATGAATGCAAAAAGAGGTCTTGAAGTACCTACTATAGGTGGTAGCGATGCGAATGGCAATTCTTTATTTACGGTTAAGCAAAAGTTTTTTGGAAGAGATAACTATACTCAAAAAGAAGCAGATGCTCTTGTAAATTTAGGTAAATTAGGTGAGCAATCAAAAAACTGTATGGATTGTCATACATTGCTCGGAAATGGTGGTTATTATGCTCCTGATCTTACAAAGGCATGGTTGGATCCAGCGTGGGGTAAAAACGGTCCGATGCAGGCAATTACTGGAACGCACTCAAGAGCAGAAGCAATGGCTACATTCTTGCAACATCCGGGAAGATATCCTATGCATGCAAGAAGGATGCCAAATCTTCATATAACAGCTAGAGAAGCTAAAGGTCTTGTAGCATTCTTAAAACAGATGGCTACAATTGATACAAATGGATTCCCTAGAGGTTTTGGAAAAATTAAGGAGGCAAATTATGCAGAGACAAAATAGCTTTAAGTATGAATCGCAGAGATTGGCGAGCTGGTACTTTACTGTTGCTGTTATATTATTTGGTGCTCAGCTTTTACTGGGTCTGGTAGCTGCTGTGCAGTTTATTTACCCATCATTTTTATATGATGTTTTAGACTTTTCAGTTGCAAGAATGATACATATTAATGCATTGGTTGTTTGGATGGTATATGCTATCATCGGCTCTGTGTATTATTTGCTTCCCGAAGAAACAGGTATAGAGACAGTTGGTATTGGTATAGCCAAAATTTTATTTTGGGTGCTAACTATTGCTGTTGCTATTGTTGTTTTGGTTTTCCTTTTTATTCAGATAGGACCTGCAAAAACAAGCACAATTTGGTTTATAAATGAAGGTAGAGAGTATTTAGAAGCTCCTAGATGGGCAGATATCGGTATAGTTGTGGTTGTAGTAGGTTTTGTTGTAAATACCTTCTTAACAGCTATTAAAGGTAGAAGAACTGGAGTTATAACAGTTATTTTAGCGGATTTAATAGCACTTGCCGGTTTATATCTTGCAGGAATGTTTTATACTGATAATATTGCTATGGATCAGTATTGGTGGTGGTGGGTTATACACCTCTGGGTTGAAGCGACATGGGAAGTTTTAGTTGGCGCTTTTGCAGCTTATGCTCTTATTAAAATCGTAGGTGCAAAAAGACAGATAGTTGAGATGTGGTTGTGGATAGAAGTTGCTATGTTGTTTGGTTCTGGTATATTGGGTTTAGGACATCATTATTTTTGGATAGGAACACCTGAATATTGGTGGGAAATTGGAGCTTTGTTTAGTTCACTTGAGCCTGTGCCGCTTATCGGTATGTTCGTTCATGTTCTTTATGATTGGGGCAAGGACAAAGGTGAAAGGATGGGTGAAGGCGAAGAAGATGTTACTTCAAATAATACTCCAGCCTTAGTCTGGCTAGTCATAAATGGTTTTGGAAACTTTTTAGGTGCCGGTGTTTGGGGATTTTTTCATACATTGCCACAAGTAAATATTTATACACACGGTACACAATTTACGGCAGCACATGGTCACTTAGCATTTTTTGGAGCATACGCTACTATACTTATAGCTATGTTTTATATGGCCATACAGGGCAAAAACGGTATTAAAAAATTAAGAGCAACGTTTGCTTCTAAAATGGCAATATTTTTACTCTCTTTTGGAATGCTTGGTATGACAGTAGCGTTAACCATTGCTGGATACGAGCAGGTGATGATTGAAAGAGCACAGCTTGGCGGAACTTGGAGTGCTTATTTTGTTGCTCAAAATGAAGTTTGGATGGCACAGGCTATGGATTGGAGATTCTTCATGGGCATAGTCATGACAATTGGATTTATATATTTAGTTAAGGACTTGTGGACTATTGGTAGAAATCCTCAAAATGTATATTAAAAAGGAGATAAGATGTATCACGTAATGTTTCAGCCGTTTACAGATGTAGATTGGAGTTTTTTTGGATGGTTAAACGAAGGTCCTTTGACCTTATCGTTTTTCTTACATGGATTGATTGTTCTTCCAATGTTCTTTATATATTTTCAAGAGAAAAAGAGGTTGAAAAATGAACAGGAGAATGACGGAGAATAAGAGTGCTTATTAGCTAGGGCTATTTAATTAGCAAATGACCTTATACGCTTGTATCAAAAGATTGATCCTTTATCTCCTGGAGCGCTTTGCTTGCTTTGAGGCTTTAGGGGGTTGTAGAGGGTTCTAGTCATTATAATAATGATAAGATTCGCTCATGATAGTGTATAGCATCAGAGAATAAGGGAGATAATATGAAATTAGTTAAAACAGTTGGCTTTATTACCGGTTTTGTAATGCTTGTCGGTTTAACACAAGCAAATGCTACTATGAAGTATGCTAAAGTATATAAGCAGGAATGTCAGGGTTGTCACGGGAGTGCGCATCAAGGTGGTGTTGGGGCTACTTTGAAGCCAAAAGTCTTAAAGAAAATAAATAAGCAAATGCTTGTAAATACAATTTTACGCGGAAAAGCTGGTACTGCTATGCCGGCTTGGGGGCATATGTTCTCAAGAAATGAAGCTTCTGGCATGGTGGAATGGCTGATTGATTGGAAAAGTATCTACACGCCTAAGCTTTCACTTACAAAAGTTAAAAAAACCTGGAAGAAGTTAGCAGATGCTAAAAAGTTATATTACAAATATCCAACACCTGCTGATGTCAAAAATGTAAGAGATATACAAATTGGGGTTGAAAGAGATGCGTCTTTAGTAGATTTTTATGACGGTACATCAGGTAAAATGTTAAGTAGGCATAAAGCCGGATATGCTATTCATATCTGTCAAGTCAACAAGCGTATGCCTAGATATGCATATTGCATCAGTCGATCCGGAAGACTTACAATGTTTGATTTAAATGCTCCTGGAGAGCCAGCCCTTGCTAGTGTTACAGTTGGAACATCAAGCAGAGGTATAGCCGTTAGTCCAAACGGAAAATATGTAATGACTGGTAATTATTCACCGGGTGGTGCAGTTTTGCTTAATGCTCATACGTTAGAGCCGTTAAAAGTTTATCCGACTCCTAGCGTTATTAACACTACAGGACAGCTTGGTCCAAGTAGAGTTGCCATGGTTATTCAAACGCCTTATGCCCCGTATTTTATCTTTGCTTTAAAAGATGGCGGACATGTTTATATAGTTGATTATAATAAACCAGGTTTTCCAATCATAGCTGATATTCCAAACATAGGTAAGATATTGCATGATGGTTTTGAAAATATGGGAAAAGATCGTGGTAGATTTGTATATATTGCATCACAGATGAGTAATTTGATGGGCGTTATTGATTTAAAAACATTGAAGCTTGCTGCTAAAATATATACAG
>WFMO01000241.1 GCA_015489055.1 Helicobacteraceae bacterium
AAGATAGCGAATCGTTTGATGATTTAGAAGATTTTGCTCAAACACAGGATGTGCCACAAGAACAAAAACATGATTTAACAACCTCATCAAACGATTATAAGCGTTTTTTGATTATTCAAAATACTTTGCATAATTTTTATTCAAACAGTAAATATGCAAGTGAATTTGTTGAGACAGCTTATGTAGCTTCTTTTTGTAAGCTAGAAAATGATTTTAAACAGTATATTGAGGATGAATTATTTTTAACTGTGTATGTGCGAAGCGTTGAGTTGTGTTGCGAGGTAATATCTTTAGCTAAAGAGGAATCTTTATGAAGTTTAGCTATATCAAACCCAGGCCAAAAAATATAATATCTGATGAGTTTAAAATTGTAGGGGTTTTTTTTATTACCGCTTTTGTTGTTTTAATCTTTTCGTTTGGTATTATGCAGTATAAAAGCCATGAATTTAAAACCAAGAAAATCATACAAAATAATAAAATAATGCAGCTACAAAGCACAATACAGGATTTAAAAAAGGCAATGTTTGATGCTAGATTCGAAGTCTCAAAAGCAGCGAAGATTGGTACTGCTAATACAGTGTTGCAAGAGAGCATTAAGAACCTTTTTGATCTAGTCCCTAATCGCATCGTACTCTCAAAAGTAGATATTGCAAAAAACAGTTTATTGATTTACGGTCACACTCCAAATAAGAATTTATTTAGATTTATGCTTCAAGCACCGCTTAGTTCCATCTTTACATCCACCTCAACAACTTTTTATCAATTGCCAAACGGTTCACTGAATTTTGTTTGTAAAAATTATATAAATGAGGATAATTTATGAGTTTTATCCCACGTCAATATCTTTATCTGTTTATCATGTCTGCGGTATTGCTTGGTTTGCTTTTAAGCTTTAGTATTGGTTATGTCATACCTGTCGGCAAGCAGTATAGAAAACAAGAATTGATTGTGCATACATTATCAAAAAGAGTGGACAAGCTGTATTTAACAAAAACTGATATTAACAAAAAATATAATAAATTCTCTAAAAAACATACAGCAGTATTAGCGGCTTTTAGCAATACTTTTAATGCGGGTAAGTTTATAGAAATAAATAAGCAATATTTTCAAAAAATTACGTTGAGTAAACTTAAAAAAGATAAACAGTTTGATGTGTTTGATACTTATAAAGTCAATGCTGTATCCAAAATACACAGTCCTGAAAATTTTTATAAATTTTTGCAACGAATCAATCATGAAGGATGGGTTATAAAGATAGAGTTTCCTGTCCATTTTCAAAGAGACGGCAATCTTATCGATCTTGATTTTACAATGAGAGTTTACAAGCGCTTACTAAAAGATAGTTCCTCAAATATTTTGAAAAAATCCTGATATTTATATAAAACAGGGCGGATTTTTGGCGGTATGCGCATCTGTCTGCACCTCTCTTTGAAGTTTTTGGACATAACACAATCTTTTACAAACGGTGTGATAAAGATATGATTTGATGTTTTTGTAACCAAATACTTTCTAGCTATTACACTTTCTTGATTTTTTTGAATATTTTCTCTTGTTTTGCTTCCTATTAATACACCGGCGGTTTTTAAAATTTTATCTACATGATAGATGTCGCTTATATAATTGTTTGTTTTTTTAAAATAGTAGCATCCATTAGTTATTTTGATATCTGCTTCTTGTATCAAAAGTTTTGTATCAGTATCTAGATATTGAAAGCTTTTTTTTATACCCAAGCTGTATCGCTTTAGCATAGGATTTGAAAAATTGTGTCTAAAATAATTTCTTTTAATTGACAAATCCGTGTTGCTTTGATCTTCAAAATATTTTACATGGTTGTCTTTTAGGTATTGTATGAGCTCATCTTTGCTTACATGTAAAAGAGGTCTTAGCAGAGTGTAATCGCTTTTTATTGTTTTACTTTTTAGTGAATTTAATTCAGCCAATCCGGCTCCTTTGCAAAGCTGCATCAACAACCACTCAAGCCTGTCTCCTAAATGGTGCGCTGTTATTAAAGTTGTATATTTATGTTTTTTAATCAGTGAATTAAAAAAATCATATCTTACTTTCCTAGCATTTGCTTCAAAGTTTTTTTCTATTTTTAAAGATGAGTGAACAAAACATTTTTGTTTGTAGTTTAAAGCCAGATCTTTTGCATACGCGACTTCAGCCTTACTTTGATCTCTTACACCGTAATCAACAATAGCTATATCAAATTTGATGCTATGTTGGTGCAGTAGAAAAAACAAAGCTGTAGAATCCGAGCCTCCTGAAAAGGCTAAAAGATTTTTAGATTGGCTAAGGTGTTTTATATCATCTTGATACAGCATTTTATTTTAGATTGTCAATAGTGCATAAGAGTTTTGTACCAGCTAGTGCAGTTATAGTACCTTTATATATTTTGTTAAGCTCTAGCTCTTCATCAAGAGTTCTGTCGTTTATATATACTTCACCGTCGATATCTGGCGCCCAGCATAATTCTCTGGCACTTAATATAAAATCGCTTTCATCACTTGGTCTGTCAATTACGATATCAGTGTATCTTCCAACTTGCTGCTTAAGACTTTTTATCTCACAAGCAGCTGCTATCTCACCCATAATCTCTGCTCTTTGGTTTATCGTCTTGGCATCTATTTTGTCACTCATTTTATAAGCTGATGTTGTTTCTTCGTCTGAATAGCCAAATATATTCATTCTATCAAAACCATAGGTGCTTGCAAAATCACACAGCTCATCAAACATCTCCTGCGTCTCACCCGGATATCCGACTATAAAACTAGTACGTAAAAATGAATTTGGCAGTGCTTTCATAGCGTTTAAGAGTTTGAGAGTTCTTTTCTTTGTAAAACCTCTTTTCATACTTTTTAATATATCGTTGTTGATATGTTGTATAGGCACGTCAAAGTAGTTGTGAAATATTTTTGATTTACCGATATCTTCAATCAGCTTGATGGATGTAGTTGAAGGGTAGAGATAAAGAATTCTAGCACTTTTAACGCCTTGTATCTGCTCGATGCTCTCTATCAACAAGCAAAGGCCGTCATTTGCGCCTTGATCTCTTAGATATGAACTACTGTCTTGTGATATAAAACTAAAGTCATAATATCCTCGCTGTACTAGATTTTGCACCTCTTTTGTAATGGATTGTAGTGTTCTTGAGTGTAATTTACCTTTAAAAGAGGGTATTGCACAAAAACTGCATTGCTGGTTGCACCCTTCTGAGAGTTTTATGTAGGCATGATAACTAGATCCTGTAACTACTCTTTCTTCTGTATCTATGAGATAAACCTGCTTGCTAAAATGCGATTTTTTTTCAGCTAAAAGCGTATCAATTTTTTCATAGTCTCCAACTCCCGTAAACAGATCAACTTCGGGCATATCAGACATCAAATCTTCTTTGTATCGTTCGCTTAAACAGCCCGCCATGACAAGTAGCGAATCCTCTTTTCTACTGCTGTGAAGATCTAAAACGGTATTGATTGATTCCTCTTTTGCGGCATTGATGAATCCACATGTGTTTACTATAATGACATCAGCATCCTCTTTTGTCTGTGTTAGCTCATAGTTTTTAAGCCGTCCCATCATAACTTCGGTATCTACTAGATTTTTAGTACACCCCAAAGATACGATATGTAGTTTTTTGCTCATACGTAACCTTTTATAAATACTTATGCAATTATAGCCTATAATTTTATGATGAAAATAATTATCTGGATTTTGGCGCTAATACCGATTGTCTATATGTCATTTCGTTATTCATTTGAGTTTGGATGGCATTGGCTGTATGTGGTTGTAGATTTTGTGCATAAGCATTTTGGAGTATATCTGGGGGAGTCGTTAAGTCACCCCGTGACATTTTTACAAGATACAACAGCAAAAACTGCTTTAAATATGTTTATTGTAGTGTTGGCTTTGCAGCCGTTATATGCATATCTTAAGATAAATCTTTTAAAATATAGGCGTATGATAGGTCTGTTTGGATTTTTTTATGCCGCTTTACATGTAATGATTTTTATCGCAATAAAACATAATTTCCATCTTGATGAGGTTTATGCGGCAGCTAAAGAACACATTTTTATTGTATTTGGAATGATGGCTTTTGTGATATTTTCAATTATGGCTGTTACATCTATGGACTTTTTATATAAACGATTTGCATCTTGGCATAAGCTGTTTTATCTAGCTATGATTTTTATTATTATCCATTTTTTATTTGCCCATAAAACTATCTCTTTGGAATTTATCGTTTATACTATCATTATTAGTACTTTTTTGGCATTACGGCTTGTTAAGAGTGGGTAAGATGTATAATGTTCTGATATTAGGAGCGGGAGCAGGAGGATTGATGTGTGCATCAAGATTGGCTTTACCTGGCAAAGTCGGACTGATAGATGCAAATAATGCAATCGCACAAAAGATTAAAATCTCAGGCGGAGGCAGGTGTAACATCACAAATACAAGGGTAAGTGCTGATGATTA
>WFMO01000242.1 GCA_015489055.1 Helicobacteraceae bacterium
CTGCTTTTGGATAATCAAAGCTAAGAGCTATAAACCTCTGTTTTGTACTTGGTTTCATACCTTTCATGATATTTTGATAGCCTGGATTATAAGAGACTACAAGCATAAAATCAGGATGCGCTTCTATGCTTTCGCCTGTTTTGTCAATGGGTAACACTCTTCTATAATCAGCTAATGAATGCAAAATAACGGTTGTATCTTTTCTGGCTTCTGTTATCTCATCAAGATAGCATATGCCGCCATGTCGTACGGCCTTAGTCAGCGGTCCGTCTTGCCAATACGTTCCATTTTCATCAATTAAGTGACGGCCGATTAGATCAGAAGCACTCAAATCATCATGACACACGACTGTATAAACATCTCGCTTTAATTTCTCGCCCATATATTCGATAAAACGAGTTTTACCGCACCCTGTCGGACCTTTAATAAGAACAGGCAGATTCATCTTAGCCGCTGCTTTAAATAAATCAATCTCATTGGATTGCTGTAAATAATATATATTTGACATTTTTCTCCTTTAGTTTGTTAAATTGATATATAGTTCCGGTAAAATTTGTGGCAATTTCTTACTATCTCTTACAACTGCATAATTGTTATGACCAAAGATATACGCAAGATAGCTTTTAGCCTGAGTATCTATCGTGATGCAAAAGGGCACAACTCCTTGTTTTTTAGCCTCATCAATCGCCTTTTTTGTATCTTCTATGCCATATTTCCCATCATACCTGTCTATATCATTTGGTTTGCCGTCACTTACAATAAGCAATAACTTTTTTTCTGTTTTTTCATCTTCTAAAATAGATAAAGACTCTCTGATAGCTGCTCCCATACGCGTATAGTATCCGGGAGTAACACTATTTATCCGACCTCTTGTCATATTACCGTATGTATGTCTAAAATGCTTTATCATCTGAAAATAAACATTTTTGTTTCTAAGCGATGAAAAAGTATAAATTGCAAATCTATCTTCAAGACGTTTAAGCGCCTCTGAGAAAACCATCAAAGAATCTTTAATCACGTCAATAACTCTCATATCCTGAGTTATGCCGGTTTCGGTAGATAATGAAACATCTGCTAAAATAAATGTTGCGATATCTCTTGTTTTTTTCTCAAAATTTTCATAAAATCTTTGTGCATGGTTAGATTTTTGTGACAAGCTTTTATATTCTATCCAACTATCTAAATTAATATCATCACCATAAGATAAATTGGTAATTTTAGTACGTTGTAAGTGCATCAAATCCAAATCATTTTGAATTTTCTTAACACTCTTAACTAATCTTTTAGGTAATGCCATGGGTGTAACATCTTGATTGTACGACGGATTGATATGAACATAGCTATTTAAATATTTTCCTTGTTTATAATCCCATTCATCGACATAATGACCACCATCTATAATATATACTTCAAAATCATCATTTATTGCATTTAAATCCATTTTAACTCTTGCTGCTAAATTTGCCTGTTTCTTACCTAAAGATATCTCATCTAAATCTTTAGCATTTTCCAGTGCATCTTCATCAAAACTATCATCCTGCGCACGGTCCACATTAACAAGCTCCATAAAGCTAGCAGGAGAATCTGGTACAAATATCAACATACCATCGGCTTCATTATCATCAGATTTATTGATTTGTTTTTTTTGCTCAAGTGTATCATTTTTAGATTTATCATTATTTTTTTGACAGTCTGCGTCATCCTCCTCTTGAGTAGACAATATCCTTTGGGTAAGCGGTGGATATATCCATAACGGATTTACAGAGTTATTATCCATTACACCTATATGCGAATATGCATAATCATAAAAATTTTTAAATTTGGGAAACTGCCTGATTAATTTATCGGTACTATATAAATTTTTTTCTTCTAAGTTATCAATATTATCAGTTAAATTGCACAACATACCTATTAGCCATATATAATGAAGTTCATTTAACTCTTTTTTAGGAAAATAAGCTAATGATTCGGGTAAATATAAAGCCATGTCATCTTGCCAGCATAGTACAAAGTTTTTGCCTATACCTGCAACTTTTTCAAACAGCGTCCTTTTTTTTACAATTGGACGCTTGTCAGTTATTTTTAATTCTTTATTTTGTTTACCGCCAAAGAGCTGATAAAAAAGCTGAAGTGACTTTTTTTGATCTTCAAAATAAATACGGGCAGATGAATATTGCCCCGTATCACTTCTTTTTTCTATAAAATCAGCCCATTTTTTAGCGATATACTCCTCCATGATTTATGCCCCGTTAGGCTCTTTAACAAAGAAGCTGTAAAAATAGGTAAGTAATCCAATGAGAATGACTACACCAAAAACTTCACGAATGACAAACCAAGGCATCTCTTTAGTTACAGCCTGCATAAATGTTAGCGCATGTGCACTGTTTGGTATCTCTTGAACATCTACCTGAATTAAACCTGCAATAATTAAAGC
>WFMO01000243.1 GCA_015489055.1 Helicobacteraceae bacterium
CTCATCTTTTGGATAGGAGCTCTTTTGTCATATTTGACCTGAACTATTGTTCCCCCGGCAAAATCTATGCCATAATTTAACCCTTTTGTGGCAAGTAAAATATATGATATTAAAATCAAAGTCAAAGATACGGTAATAGCTAATTTAGAACGCTTCATAAATCCATACGGACGTGAATATTTAAATACTTCCATAATCTAATCCTTTATCCCAAACCAAAACAGATTGTTTTTGCTTTTTGCAATTTTCGATTCTATCATTTGATAAATCCCGTGAGTGCCAAGTATCGCTGTAACCATAGACACCAAAATACCTATAGTCATAGTAATGGCAAATCCTTTTATAGTTCCCGTACCATAAATGTACAACACAACCGCAGCAATTAGTGTTGTAATATTAGCATCTAAAATAGCTCTCATAGCATTTGAGTAGCCTTCTTCTATTGCCTTTTTAATGCTAGCTCCCTCGCGAAGCAATTCTCTTATGCGTTCATTAATGATGACATTTGAATCAACTGCCATACCGACAGTCAGGACGATACCTGCCATACCTGGCAGAGTCAAAGTAGCGCCAAAAAGTGCCATAATAGCTATAATTAAAAAAAGATTTGCGATTAATGCGATATTAGCAATCAGACCGGCAGCTCTGTAATAGATAATCATAAAAGAAAAAACCAAAACAAATCCACCGATAAGTGCCATCAAGCTCTCTTTAATACTTTGTGCTCCCAAGCTAGGTCCGACAGAACGCTGTTCCATTATGTAAACCGGCGCAGGCAAAGCTCCTGAACGCAGGGCTATAGCCAAATCTTCCGCACCGGCTACTGTATAATCACCACTTATTTGACCATTTCCACCGCCTATGCGCTCATTAATAACAGGAGCCGAATAGACTTTATTATCAAGTACGATTGCCAAGTGATGCCCTATATTCTTACCTGTAAAATCGCCAAATATTTGCGCACCCTCAGAATTTAACGTAAAATCGATAACAGGACGATTGTTTTTGTTAAAAGAAACTTTTGCATTAGTCAACATAGAGCCATTCAAAATAGGAATCTCATTTACAAGATACTTTATTTTTGGATTTGTAGAACTATGAAGTATAACATCACCGTAAGCAGCTGCTTGAGATGGTGTCATGCTGTTTACCAAACTTTCTCTGCTCTCATCTACTGCCATAAGCTCAAGTTTTGCAGGTCTTGAGATAAGTTTACGTGCTCTGTTTGCTTCAGTGGCTGTTTTTATACCAGGGAGTTCAACTAAAATATCACTTTTATTTTGTCTTTGAACCAACGGTTCAGCTAACCCAAACTGATCCAAACGGTTACGTATCGTCTCAATTGCCTGTGATACGGCTTGTTTTTCGATCTTTTTTATATCTGACGCAGTTAAAGTAACCGTATAGTTATCTTTGTTATGTGTAACTTTAACGCCTTTTAATTTATCTAAAAATTTAGATACATGTTTGGCATCATCTGAATCTAAAATATCAAAAGAGGTAGATGTACCATGAATGTTTAAATTGGCTATTAAAATCTCATGCTGACTTGTATAATGCTTAATGCTAGCTGCTATTGATTTAATCCGAGAAGTAGCCGCATCTTGTGTCTTGACGCCGAGGAGCATCTGAAGTCCGCCTTGAAGATCAAGACCTAAAGTGACCTTAGGCCCCTCTTTCATGTTTGCCAGCGATGGAATAGAAAGGACTATACCGAAAAGCATGGCGACAATTAAGATTGCTACTCTATAATTAAGCTTCATCCTCATACATCCTTGATACTGCGTCTTTTGTTAATTTTACGTTAATATCCTTACCCAATTCTATAGTAAAAAATTTATCTTCTACTTTTTTTATCTCCACTATAAGACCGCCGCTAGTTACTACTTTATCGCCTTTTTTAAGTGATGCAAGCATAGCTTTATGAGCTTTAGCTTGCTTTTGCTGTGGACGAATTATGATAAAATACATAATCGCAATCAAAATAATAAACGGGAATAACTGACCTACTAACTCCATTTTGAACCTTTAAGAAATAAAATTGTGCCATTATACAAAATATAAACATAAAGATAGATATAATTTGACTATGAATCGATATTTAAACGACAATAACTCACTAAAGCGCGATATATTCCTTGGTGTTATAACCGCTGTTTCTTTTTCTTTGTTTATATATTTGGCATATTTTTCTCTTACATGTAAGATCTGTGATACCATATCTGCATTACTTGGACTTTGGTTACTGCTATACTTACCAAAAAGAGCGGTGCTTTTTAGCGGTTTTTTTATAGGACTTTTATGGTTTTACTGGATAGGCTTTAGTTTTAAATATTACAACCTTCATTGGATGGAACCTATTGTCATTATCGGATTTGGTCTTGTCTATATGCTTTTTTTTGGTGTTTTAGCGCTGACAAGCAAGCCTTATCTAAGAGCAGTACTTCTTTTTTTACTAAATTTTATTCATCCGTTTTATTTCAATTGGATGAAGATACCGCTGTTATTTGTAAATAGCTATTTTGGCATACATAACTATGATCTAGTGCTTGTCTTAGCAGCACTTTCATGGCCCAGCTTAATAAAAAACAGATATTCGCCTTTACCACTGTTTTTACTGTTGCCTGCACTATCATACCCTCATCCGCTACCAAAACTGCCAAATATCAAAATCGATCTTGTAACCACACATCTTTTGCAAAATCAAAAATGGAAGCCATCAAATCTGCAGGCAATAGTGAACCAAAACTTTAATGATATAAAACATGCCATAGATAAAAAATATAATGTTATAGTTCTTCCTGAATCAGCTTTTCCACTATACATGAACATGCAGCCCAAGCTGATAAAATATTTACAATTTTTATCACATAAAATTACTATAATAACCGGAACACTTTTGTATAAAAACCAAAAAGAGTATAATGTCAGCTATATGTTTAAACGTGGTAAATACAAGATCGCAAAGAAAATGGTTTTAGTTCCTTTTGGAGAATATGTACCGTTGCCGAAATTTGCAAGAAAATGGGTAAATAAAATCTTTTTTGGCGGAGCCAGCAGTTTTGCTCACGCTAAGCATGTCACGGATTTTACAATTAATGGAATAAAATTTAGAAATGCCATATGTTATGAAGCTACGACGTCGCCTTTATTTAAGGGTGATCCCAAATATATGATAGCCATGAGTAATAACGCGTGGTTCACGCCGTCCATTGAACCGACGTTACAGCTTTTGCTTATGAAATATTATTCGAAAAAGTATGGTACTATTATATTTCATGCATCCAATATAGCAACAACAGGCATAGTTAGGTAATAAATATACGACTAAAATATAAAAATTTATTTATGGGAAAGATAATGAAAATAGCTAAAAATGTAACCGAGCTCATAGGAAACACTCCAATGGTTCACTTGTCAAAAATCTCAAAACAAACAGGTGCAAATATTATAGCAAAATGTGAATTTTTAAATCCTACAAGCTCCGTAAAAGATCGCATAGGATTTAGTATGATAGATACCGCATTTAAAGATGGTTTAATTAACAAAGATACAACGATCATAGAGCCAACAAGCGGTAATACCGGTATAGCACTCGCCTCAACGTGCGCTGCGCTTGATTTGAAACTTATACTAGTTATGCCAGAATCCATGAGCGTTGAGAGGCGCAAACTCTTACTTGCTCTTGGTGCACAACTCATCTTAACACCTGCGAATCAAGGCATGATAGGATCTATGGACAAAGCAAAGCAGCTTCACGAAGATATACCCAATTC
>WFMO01000244.1 GCA_015489055.1 Helicobacteraceae bacterium
CGATCATCATTTTTCATACGGTTAATACCTTCAGAAACAGCCCTTAGTGCATCAATATCCAATCCTGAGTCAATCTCATCTAGTATGATTACATCTGGCTGCAGTATTTCCATCTGTAAAATTTCATTACGCTTTTTTTCACCGCCTGAAAAACCGTCATTTAAAGAGCGTGAGATTAATTCCGGTTTCATGCCCAATTGTTCTGCTTTTTTTCTCATGAGCTTTAAAAACTGAGCGGCATTTGTTTCCTTTTTACCCTCATGTTTCTCTTTTTCATTTAGTGCGGTGCGTAAGAAATAGGCATTATTTACGCCGGGAATTTCAATAGGATTTTGAAAGCTTAAAAAAATACCGCCCAATGCTCTTTCTTCAGGCGCCATATCTAAAATATTTTTATCTTTATACACTATTTCACCCTCAGTAACCTCAACATCAAAATGACCAACTATCGCTTTTGACAAAGTTGATTTACCGGCACCGTTTGGTCCCATAATCGCATGAACCTTACCCTTTTGCAATTTAAGGTTTAATCCTTTTAAAATAGATTTTTCACCAATCTTTGCGTATAAATTTTTTATATCCATCATCCTACACTTCCTTCTAATGTTAAATTTAATAACTCTTTTGCTTCAACTGCGAACTCCATAGGTAATTGTGCAAAAACCCCTTTACAAAATCCGTGTACTATCATTGAAACCGCATTTTCTTCATTTATACCGCGCTGCCTTAAATAAAACAACTGCTCATCACTAATTTTTGACGTAGTAGCTTCATGTTCAATTTGACCTGCTTGATTTTGAGAATCCAAATATGGAAAAGTGTGAGCCCCGCACTCAGAACCAATCAGTAAACTATCGCATTCGCTATAATTTCGTGCACCAGATGCATTGGAGCCTATTTTGACTAAACCACGGTAAGTATTTTGACCTTTCATGGCGGAAATACCTTTAGATATAATGGTTGAGCGTGTATTTTTACCAAGATGAATCATTTTGGTGCCTGTATCTGCTTGTTGTGCTCTTGAAGTAACAGCAACAGAGTAAAATTCTCCAACAGAACCATCACCCTTTAAAATACAACTTGGATACTTCCATGTAATCGCCGAGCCTGTTTCAACCTGTGTCCATGAAATCTTAGAGTTATCTCCATCGCACAAACCACGTTTTGTAACCAGATTGTAAATACCGCCTTTACCCTCATCGTCACCGGGATACCAATTTTGTATAGTTGAGTATTTTATTTCAGCATCTTTTTTGGCTATCAATTCAACAACTGCGGCATGGAGCTGATTGTCATCTCTTTGTGGAGCTGAACAACCCTCATTATATGAAACATAACTTCCCTCATCTGCAATGATTAAAGTACGCTCAAACTGCCCTGTGTTTTTAGCATTGATACGGAAATATGTTGAAAGCTCCATAGGGCATCGAACATTTTTTGGTATATATACAAAAGTACCGTCTGTAAAAACAGCAGCATTTAATGCTGCATAAAAGTTATCGGTCATTGGCACGACAGAAAACATATATTCTTGTATCAACTCCGGATGATCTCTCATAGCTTCAGAGATTGAGCAAAAAATAATACCTTTTTCTTGTAATGTCTCTGAATATGTTGTTTTAACAGATACCGAATCAAAAACAGCATCAACTGCAATGCCTTCAAGCATTTTTTGCTCTTGGATAGGAATACCTAATTTCTCATAAGCCTCCAATATCTTATCATCCACCTCATCTAAACTATTTGGTGCTTTTTTTGGAGCTGAAAAGTATGAAATGCTTTGATAATCGATAGGTTCATAATCCAAATGCGCCCACTTAGGCTCTTTCATAACTTCCCATTTATGTAAAGCTTTTATCCGCAAATCAGTCATCCAAGATGGCTCATCCTTTTTAGTTGAGATAAATCTGAGAACATCTTCGTTTAGACCGGGAGGTACCGTATCTGCTTCTATGTCCACAGAAAATCCCAATTGATAATCTTGTGAAAGAATCTTGTCAACATGATTTTGTGCCATGAAAACTCCTTTAATATCTTTTATACAGTGTATTATAGAACAAATAGGACAAAAATTATCTTAATTAACAATATTGTTATCATAAATTAAGACTATATATTATCAAACCTGTCTTTTATGGCATCTACTTGATATGTATAAATTTCAGGATGCTCTTGATAGATAGTTGGATTTGCACCTGCTTTATAGCTTAAATGTTCTAAAAATTCTTTAGGCGTTTTTAACTGTTCCCATACCTGAGGTAAAAATGTGCCCTGATACTGACCCAAACTTAAAATCAATCCATCTTTATGAGGTTTGATTTTATCTGCCAAATCATTAAAATCACGATATTGCAAAGGTTGTGGGTTAGATAATAAGGATATTTCTAATGTTAAATGATTTAATTCTTCTTTTGTAACAGGAGCAAAACGAGGATCTTTAGATGCTGCAGCAATAGCATTTTCATATATATCTTCAAATAACGGTCGTCTGGCAATAATAGATCCTATACATCCACGAAGACTACTGTCATATTGCAATGTTACAAATGAAGCCCCGTTACGGCTCAAATATTGATATGTCCTTAAGATTGATGCCTTATCAATCTTATATTCTATATGCAAATGTTGTAGAATTGCGTATTTGGCGACTTGAAGCAAAATTCTATCTAACATAATATACTCCTAATTCATATAGAGTATATTATACTACAAACTGTATCAATTACCGTTATTGCTTTGTGTTTGGTTGATAATTTTTTTTGCTTTTTTTAAGACATTGGTAATATTGGTTTTAATCCAGCCACCGTCAAGCCATTCAAACGGATTAACAGCATTTCCTTGTACATAAACTCCAAAATGTAAATGAGGGCCAAAAGCATCGCCTGTAGCTCCCGCTCTTGCTACTGCTTCTGCTCTATGCACTAAAGCGCCTTTAGATACGAGATAAGAAGACAAGTGGGCAAAAAGCGTGTATAGACCAAATTTATGGTTAATAATCAGTACATTTCCATATAAATCCAACCATCTTTTTGTTGTTACCCTACCACTATTACTAGCATACACCTTTGAATGTGCATAACGAGCTATATCTATACCTTGATGATATGATTGAGAAATTAACTTATGATTATAATAATACATTCTATGTTCTGCAAAATACGCCTCTAGTGCGGAACCAGGCAACGGTTTAAAGCCATGCATATTAAAAGAACTGATCATATTTTTACTTGTTTTGCTAGTTAGTTTACTAATTTCATCATTATCTTTTACGCGTAAAACACTGTTTGCTTTAGCAAATATAGCTCCCGGTTCGCTAGGAACGCTAATTCCTGCACGTCTTAAAAGGCTGACAACCTTTGATAAGATATAAGCCTTAGGTACTTTAACGATAGTCGTTTTATACTTATAGCTCTTCCAATAAAGCGGTACTTGAGCTTGTGAGACATTACCTGCGTTATCTGTTGCTACTACCTCTGCGTTAAAAGTTTTATTGCCAAGAGGCCATGCAATTAGTGAAGCATAGTAACCTTTTTTATAAAAAGGAGTTAAGTGAAACTTATATTTATTATTTACCAAAATATATGCACTTTTTAGATTTTTATCACTTATCTGAACCACGGCAACAGCACTTCCGCCATTTCCTATCGCATAAGAGTTATCTACTACTGAAACCATTGGTGGAGTAGTATCAACCTGCAATGGTATGCGCATAAACATCTTGTTGCCTGCGAAAAAATGCCATTTAGAGTTATCAGTTACCGTTACATTTAAAACTATTTGTCCGTTTGGCAAAGAGGAAGGCAGTTTGACATCTATATTTACAATATTCTTAATGGGGTGCACATCTGATTTAGCAAGCACAATAGTTTGTCTATTAGTTGTCATAGTTACTTTATATTTTTTAATACCCGTTTTATCCGTGAAAGTAATTTTTACCGGCTTTATTAGATTTGTAAACTTACCTGAATTGATAATGATTTTTGGAGGTATTCTACTAAAAGATGGGGAAAAATAAACAAATCCAATAGCGCCGAAAAACATAAGAACGACAAAAGACCATACTGCTCTCATTAATATACCTTTGTATGAAAAATTAAAGCAGTATAGTATCACAAAATATTAACGATTTGCTAACAACTAAAACAAAGTTTCACTTATATAGCTTCTTTATCTGTTTCACCCGTACGAATACGTACAATTTTATCGATACTGCTGACAAAAATCTTACCGTCGCCTATTTTTCCTGTTCTTGCCGCATTCATAATTGTTTCTATTACCTGATCTGTCAATTCCGCAGAAATAATTATCTCCATAGCAACCTTTGGAAGAAAATCTACTACATACTCCGCACCTCTATAAAGTTCGCTATGACCTTTTTGACGACCATAACCTTTTACTTCAGTTACAGTCATTCCAGTCACACCTATTTCTGCTAATGCATCCTTGACATCTTCTAATTTAAAAGGTTTTATTATGGCCTCTATTCTTTTCATGTTTTTACCCTTTTATAAGTTAAATGCACGTTCACCGTGAATTGTTTCATCTAGACCCATCTCTTCTATCTCAGTACTTACGCGTCCACCGCCTGTGATTGCCGATGCTATCAAGTAAACCACAATGGTTCCAATTAGCGTATAAAGAGCAACTATACCTGCTGATTCTATCTGAACCCATATCTGTCCCAATCTATCATTATGATCTTTTAAAGGTCCATCCCATAATAACGCCTTATCATTAAGAGCAAAAATACCTGTAGCAATAGCTCCCCAAAGTCCGCCTAAAAAGTGAATACCAAAAGCATCCAAACTATCGTCATATCCAAATATCTTCTTAAGGGTAGCGACACCAAAATATCCTACAACAGAGCCGCCTATTCCAATAGCAAAAGCACCGCCTACTCCAACAAAACCTGCAGCAGGAGTAATAGCTACCAATCCTGCAACCACGCCACTAGCCGCACCTAACAGCGTAGGTTTTTTGTAAACAATCCATTCGATAACAATCCATGTAACAGCTGCCATCGCCGTTGCTATCGTGGTTGTTAGTGCCGCTAAACCGGCGATAAAGTTTGCACCAAATGCAGAACCGGCATTAAAGCCATACCAGCCAAACCAAAGCAAAGCTGCTCCAAGAGCTGTTAGCATAACGCTCATAGGCTTCATAGCAATCATTGGATACCCTTTTCTTTTACCTAAAAAGTATGCGAGTACCAATCCGGCAAGTCCACCATTCATATGAACAACCGTACCGCCAGCAAAATCAAGAGCACCAAGTTTCATTAAATATCCTCCACCCCACACCATATGTGCAATTGGACCATATACTACAGGTACCCATATAGCTGCAAAAATAACCCAAGTGGAGAATTTCATGCGATCAATAATAGAACCACTCGCAATTGCTACGGTAATAGCAGCAAATGTGCCTTGAAAAAATACAAATACATAAGTGGGATAAGTCCCGCTAAGCTGATTCCACTTAATCCCGTTTAAAAAGACATTAGCAAATCCGCCATAAAAATTATTAATACCGCCTGCAGAAGTTCCAAATGCTATAGAATAGCCTACGATAATCCATACTATAAATGCGATAGAAAAACCTACATACACCATAGAATATGTATTTAACATATTTTTAGTACGCGTCATACCTCCATAAAACAGTGCAAGACCTGCAGGTGTCATCAGCAACACAAGTGCGCTTGCCATTATCATCCATGCCGTATCACCTGTATTTAACTTATCACTTGCAAGTGCAAGCGAAGGTAAAAACAGTAAAACTGCTAAGAACCATCTTTTCATCAATCTCTCCTTGGTTGCTCAAATATAAATGAGCAGAATGTTTCAAGCGATATTGTAGCATTTAAGAAAAGAGGATAATCGGTTTTAATGATTAAATTTTAATCAACACAAAGTAATTGCCTGTTAATGATTTTTCTAAGACAACTTATGCTAAAATGCAAATAAAATTATTCTGCATAGGTAAGATTGATGAGCAATTTATTAGACGGTAGTGATATACAAAATATTAATATAGAGGATACTCTTCAAAGCAGTTATCTTGATTACTCAATGAGCGTGATTATAGGGCGTGCGCTTCCTGATGTTCGTGACGGATTAAAACCTGTACATAGACGCATTCTCTACGCCATGAGCAAACTAAATCTTTCAGCGGGAGCAAAATATAAAAAATCAGCCCGTATTGTCGGTGATGTTATAGGTCAATATCATCCTCACGGTGATACAGCAGTATATGATGCGCTTGTACGAATGGCACAACCTTTTTCAATGCGCATGCCTTTAGTTGACGGGCAAGGCAACTTTGGTTCTATCGATGGAGACAATGCTGCTGCTATGCGTTATACAGAAGCAAGAATGACCAAATATGCCGGCGAACTGTTAAAAGATTTAGACAAAAATACAGTCAATATGATAGAAAATTATGATGGCACAACACAAGAACCGGAAGTCTTGCCGACACGCGTGCCAAACCTGCTTATTAACGGTTCAAGCGGTATTGCTGTAGGTATGGCAACTAATATCCCGCCACATAACCCAAAAGAGATATTAAATGGGCTTAAACTCTTACTCCGCAATCCTGATTGTACGCTTATAGAGCTTATAGATATAATCCAAGCGCCTGATTTTCCTACCGGCGGGATTATATTTGGTAAAAAAGGTATCTTAGATGCTTATTCTACAGGACGCGGACGTATCAAAATCCGATCAAAAACACACTTAGAAAAAAAAGGCAATAAAGAAATTATCGTTATTGACGAATTACCTTATCAGGTAAACAAATCACGTCTGATTGAGAGCATCGTAGCTCTTGTTAAAGACAAGCAGATAGATGGTATCTCAGAAATTAGAGATGAATCTGATCGTGACGGTATTCGTGTTGTTATAGAACTAAAACGTGATGCAATGAGCGAGATTATTTTAAATAATCTATTTAAATCTACAAATCTACAGGTCACTTTTGGTATCATCATGCTCTCTATCTTGAACCAAGAGCCAAAAATATTTGGCATAAAAGAGATACTAAAGCAATTTATAAATCACCGCAAAACAATTATAATCAGACGTACAATTTTTGATCTTGAAAAAGCAAAGGCAAGAGTACATATACTTGAAGGTCTTAAAAAGGCTCTTGATATTATTGATGAAATCATAAAAGTTATAAAAACAAGTGCAAATATCGAAAACGCCAGAGATAATCTGGTAAGTGAGTTTGATTTTTCTATCATACAAGCCCAAAGTATAGTAGATATGCGTCTTGGAAGATTGACCGGTCTTGAGAGAGAAAAGATTGAAAATGAACTAGCCCAACTTTTAAAACTTGTCGCTCACTTAGAGTCTATCTTAAAAAGTGAAGATATTTTACATAAGATAATATCTGATGAGTTTGATGAGATGATTGAACTCTACAGTGAAGACAGACGTACCGTTATCGAAGATGATTATGATGATATTGATATAGAAGATTTGATTCCAAATGAGCCTATGGTAGTAACTATAACTCACCGTGGATATATCAAACGTGTTCCTTTGGCACAGTACGAAAAGCAAAGAAGAGGCGGTAAAGGCAAAACAGCAGTTACGATTTATGAAGATGACTTTATAGAAAGTTTCTTTACATGTAATACCCATGATACTTTACTATTCATCACAGACCGCGGACAGCTTCACTGGTTGAAAGTTTACCGCATACCAGAAGGCAGCAGAACCGCCAAAGGCAAAGCTGTTGTTAATCTATTAAATCTTATTGCGGATGAAAATATACGCTCAATTATACCTACAACAGATTTTAGTAACGAAAAGTCTGTTGTCTTTTTTACTCAAAAAGGTGTTGTAAAACGTACAAACTTATCCGAGTTTTCAAATATAAGAAGCAATGGCGTAAGAGCTATCGTACTTGACGATGATGATGCACTGGTAAAAGCTAAAATAGCTACAAAAGAGATAAGATATTTATTTATAGTTACGCAAAAAGCTCAATGCATCAAATTTGAGATTGAAAAAATACGCGAACAAGGTCGTTCTACAA
>WFMO01000245.1 GCA_015489055.1 Helicobacteraceae bacterium
AACGCCAAGTTCGCCCGGAGTGCCTGCTGATCTTACAAAACATACTCTGCTTGCACGTTATAACGATATAAAAAGTGTTGAAGAGTGTTTTAAGCAAAGTAATAATATAGCAGCAGTAATTATTGAGCCAATAGCCGGAAATATGGGCTTTGTGCCAGCTGATAAAGAATTTCTACAAAATCTTAGAGAAATATGTGATAAATATGATGCTCTTTTGATTTTTGATGAAGTTATGAGTGGATTTAGAGCATGCAGTGATGGAGCTTTTGCAATATATGATGTAAAGCCTGATATTGTAACGCTGGGTAAAGTCATAGGTGGGGGTATGCCTGTAGGTGCTTTTGGTGCAAACAAAGATATTATGTCCAAATTGTCTCCTGATGGACCAATATATCAAGCTGGTACGCTTAGCGGAAATCCTGTTGCTATGGCTGCAGGCTTAGCATCAATTAGGAGAGTCAATCAAGACCTAATAAAATCTTTACATGTAAAAGCATTAAAGCTGACACAGGGTATCAAAAGAATGGCAGACAAACATGATATTGATATTAGTGTCAATACTATCGGCTCTATGTTTGGTTTTTTCTTTTATAAAAATGAAGTAAAAAACTTTGATGATGCTTTAAAGTCAAATTCAGATATGTTTGCAAAATTTCATGCGGGTATGCTTGAAGAGGGGTATTATTTTGCATGTTCACAATTTGAAACTGGTTTTATTTCAACAGCTGTGACAGATGATATTATTGACAATACTATAAAAGCTGTAGATAAAGTCTTTGGATATATAAGTGGAAAATAAAAACAAGAGACTAAAACCGCTTATAGAGGGTGCGGAAGTTCTTTCTCTTGGAATCTCTATGGTTGTTGCGATACTTACCGGAGTACTCATTGGCATGGGTTTAAAACATCTTTTTCACCAGTCATGGCTGCTTTGGGTGGGTGTTTTTATCGGAATTGCTGCTGCTATTTTAAATGTTTACAAGATAGCATCAAAACAATACAAAGAATTTGAAGAGATGTCAAAAAATCCGAAATATCAAACAAAAAGATATCTAAATGATAACAAAGAAAAAGATGACGAAGATGACGATACAAAAGGGTACTAAAGCAGTCATTGCCACTGAACTAATCATTTTAGCTACAACTCTTGTATCTGTGAATGTTTTTTTAAATGCTGAATTATCATTTTTAAGTGCTTTTTTAATTATACTGGGCTCTATGTTTTCTTATAAAAAAACGATTGCCAACAGATTAAAAGATAGATCGATTACACAGACTAAAGATGATTATGAGAAACTAAATGATCCGTTTGAGCTGTATGATGAAGAAGATGAAAGAGAAATTGATCAAGTTGATATAAAAAATATAATAAAAGAGGAGAAAAAACGATTAAAAGCAGATAATTATAACAATTTAAAACTATCAGCAGGCGCTTCTTTTTCCATTTTCAGGATAGTGCCATATATATTTCTCGTTATAGTTTTTATTCTGCTTAGTCACAGCCATCGACTGATACTTGAAATCTTCTTGCCATTTTTAGCTGTAGGCGTTGCTATCGGCTATGTAAACGCTAAAGATATATTCATTGATTGATATTTAGATACTATAATGAGCGATAAAGTTACTATTGGCTGATTAAAGGTATATTTATTGATATTGCATTATTTTGAATAGTGGTGTATAGATTTGCTTGCGTAGATAAATAGTTTATCTTGATTTTATCTACTTCTGCTTGTTTATTAGCACTAATACACACACAAAACAGAAGATATTTCTTATCTTCAAATTTAATGTGTTCACCGACTTTTAAAAAAAGTTTAGTTGTGATTTGACTATTATCAAGAAAAGTCTGATAAACACAATTTAGCAGTTGAATAAAAAAATTTGTGTTAATCCTTACTTCAGGTAAAGAAGGGTCTAATTGTTTTATAAAATCTATATTATTGTTGATTGAATTTGTACTGATACACAGGTCAATAATAGTATAAATATTAACCAGCTCAGTGTGTGTCATAGATGGTTTGGTAAATTTAAATAGTGGCGCTTGATACAATTTGATTGCAATTTCTTCTTCATCATCATATCCGACAGTTAATCCAAAAAATTTATATCTTCCAAATTCCAAATCTAAAAAAGTTGTTTTAAAACCAAAGGTTTGGCTTGCGTAAGTAGTAGCTATATTGAAAATAGCTGAAGCATTTGTATGATTAAGTAAAAACTGTGCTTCAGCATTTAATGAAATTATTTTACCGTTAGCTTTAAATCTTATGAAAGGATTAAAGTCATACTCAATCCATTTTTGCTCAAATGTCATTATTCTTCTATATAGTTTTTAAGTTTACGACCCACTTTCGGGTGTTTTAATTTTTTAATAGCACTAGATTCGATCTGTCTAACACGCTCTCTTGTAACGCTTAATTCTTTACCTATCTCTTCAAGGGTCCTGTCGCTTTCATCGTCCATAATGCCAAAACGAAGTTTAATTACAGCTTTCTCTCTTTCGTTTAACTGTTCTAAAACACTCTCAATTTGAACTCTCAAATCATCTTTTAATGTAGCATCAGATGGAGACAAAGATGATTTATCTTCGATAAAATCTCCAAAACGTCCATCTTCTTCATTTCCTATAGGTGCTTCAAGCGATATAGGCTCTTTAGTAATTTTAATAACATTTTTCACTTTTTCAACAGATAATCCAACTTCCTCTGCAATTGTATCAACATCCGGCTCTTTCCCATGTTCTTGAAGATGTTTTCTCATAATCTTATTGATTCGATTTATGGTTTCTATCATGTGAATAGGTATTCTAATAGTTCGCGCCTGATCCGCAATCGCTCTGGATATTGCTTGACGTATCCACCACGTTGCATATGTTGAAAATTTATATCCTTTTTTATATTCAAATTTATCAACAGCTTTCATAAGACCTATATTTCCCTCTTGAATCAGATCTAAAAAAGGAAGTCCTCTATTTGTATATCTTTTGGCGATAGATACAACTAGACGAAGATTGGATTTTGCCATTCTTGTTTTTGAAATTTCCGATATATTTTTACCGCGCTTTATCTGCTCTAAAATATCTGCCAATTTTTCCGGTTCCATATTGAAACTATCTTTAGAAGCTTCTTTTGTTTGTATTAATTTTTTGATTTCTACATATGTGCTAACCATTGTGGCTTCAGGTACCATATTGATGATATCTTCTTTATTTAAATCACATATTTTAGATAAGATTTTTTGATGATTTTCTTTTAATGTATCATTAAACAATGGAAGTTTATATTCTAGACGTCTTAATTCTTTATCAAATCCCTCATCACTTCTTAGTGCCGTTTCCATTGATTTGACAAGTTCGTTAATAAGTTTAGATGTAGGACCCAGATCTAGTAGTTTTTCTTTTAAAATTGATTTTTTAAACGTAATACTTAACATTTGAAAAACAAGCTCTTCTGATGGCTCGTTAGTTGAAAGTTCTTCTATTTTTTCAGCAGTTTTCATCCAGTCTTTTTTTGCTTTTGCTAAAGCTTTAAAGCTTGTAACTACCTTTTCAACACGCTTTTTATCTTTAGAAGAAAATGATGTCTTATTGTTGTCGGTATTATCCGCATCATTATCATTATTGTTGTCTTCATCATCCTCAAAACTTTTAAACAGTTCTTTAACCCGTCTTTCACGATTAATTAAAGGCTCTGTATAATCAAGAATAAAATCAATTAAATAAGGTACGCTACAAATAGCATCAATGATAATACCTTCTCCAATTTCAATTCTCTTTGATATCTCTATCTCTTCATCTTTGGTAAGCAGAGGAATTTGTCCCATCTCTCTAAGGTACATACGAACGGGAGAATCAGAACGTGACCATTCAAGAAGTTCATGCTCTTTTAAGATATCAAAAGTTTCATTTTGACTGTTAGCTAACATTTTACGTTGTGCATTTTTTCTAGCTTCAGCTTCCTTGTCGTTTAACATTTTAGCATGTTCTGAAGATGTATATAAACACTTATTATGCTTAGTCGATAATTTATATATCGTTTTTGCTTGAGCTTTTGTCGGTTGCTTGGTAAATAAATCAATAATTGATTCATATGTTATACACTCGTGGGATAATTTTTTGTTTGAAAAAAGATCGTCAAGCGCTTTGTTTAATTCTTTTGCGGTCATATAAGAGATGCTCCGAAGTGTATTATTTTTAATCTTATTTTAAGCTAAGTAAATAAAAAAGGATTATACCTAAATTTTATTAAAAAATAATAATATTACAGCTAAATAATGTTGGAACACCAAATGCTTGTACAATAATTAAGTATTATTAAGGATAAACAATGCAAACAGGATATTATGCCGCCGCTGCTGGCATGGTGACACAATTTAACCGCTTAAATACGGTTGCAAACAACTTAGCCAATGTTAATACAAACGGTTATAAGCAGGATAATCTTATAACCGGTGATTTCATGAGAGTATATAAAAACAGTAGAGACAATCTACCTGATG
Organism: Helicobacteraceae bacterium; assembly: GCA_015489055.1. Classification (GTDB taxonomy): domain Bacteria; phylum Campylobacterota; class Campylobacteria; order Campylobacterales; family Sulfurimonadaceae; genus Hydrocurvibacter. The sequence continues at coordinate 4,498 of WFMO01000245.1, forward strand.
CAAACAATACATCAAAAGCATCAGCATTTTATCAAAGAGCCCTCTCAGGGGTTCCTAGGATTGTTGATTCATATACGAATCAACAAGTCGGCACTATGCAAAAAACGGGAAATCCTCTTGATTTTGCACTCTCCAAAGAGGGTTTATTTTTTTTAGTTAAGACGCCTGATGGCCTGCAACTGACGCGAGACGGTAGTTTTACAACAAATACTCAAGGAGATTTAGTTACCAAACAGGGATATGAAGTGCTTGACAGAAATAAACAACCAATACATTTTAGTTTACAAAACAGTGTAATAACAGCAGATAAAAATGGGCAGTTATCGGTAAATATTCCTGGAACATCAAAATTTGCTCAGTCATCATCACTGTTTATTGCCGCTCCTGATAATTTAAGAGCGCTTAAAAAAACCGGCGATAATCTATATGCTTACAGTAATGTTAAATCATTAAAGGCAGACACCGCCTCAAATGGTGTCAAACAAGGGTTTATAGAAAAAAGTAATGTAAATGCGGTCAAAATGATGGTAAAGTTGATTCAAGCAAATCGTATGGTAAATATGTATCAAAAAGTTATGACAACGCAAATGAACGATCTTAATCAAGACGCAATAAATAAACTAGCATCAACAAAAGCTTAAAAAAGGACAATATATGATACAAGCATTATACACAGGAGCTACCGGAATGTCTGCTATGCAGACTGAGATAAATGTTACTGCAAACAATATTGCCAATGTAAACACAATTGGATTTAAAAAATCGCGTCCGGAATTTGCAGATCTGATGTACAAAGTCATGCAATACGCAGGAACTGCGACTAGCAGCACAACAAATTCTCCAACTGGCATAGAGGTAGGACTTGGTGTGCGTCCATCAGCTACTACTAAAATCTTCACAGAAGGAAATTTACAAAAGACCGGCAATCAACTTGATATGGCGATTACCGGAAAAGGATTTTTTACACTTAGCATGCCTAATGGCACGCAAGTATATTCTCGAAACGGAGCCTTTAAAGTGGATTCTAACGGTAATTTGGTAAATGCAGATGGATATCAGCTCGTTCCAAATATCACAATTCCACAAGATGCCACAAGCGTTTCAATAGGCACCGACGGAACTGTAAGTGTTATAGAGCCTGGGCAGACTCAAGCAACCCAAGTAGGACAGATAACTCTAACAAACTTTATAAACCCTGCGGGACTACATTCAATGGGTAGTAATATTTACACTCAAACAGGAAGTTCGGGACAACCTGTTCAAAGCGTTGCCGGAACCAATGGCTTAGGCGAAATAAGGCAAGGATTTGTAGAGATGAGTAATGTTAAATTGGTTGTAGCACTCACTGACCTAATCACAGGACAAAGAGCCTATGATTCAAATTCAAAAGTAATTACAACAAGCAGTCAGATGCTACGAACCGTAAATCAACTTAAGCAGTAGGTTATTGCGCTAATTTAGTATCTATCAATTTTTGGTTTTGATGTTGGAGTGAGTGTATAACTTCTTGTTGCATATCGACTGGAAGTTTGCCATCAGCAGCTAAATCTATCATTTTATGCAGTCGTTTTTCAAAATATTCTCTTTCTTTTAGCTCTAAATCATGTTTTAATTTCTCTTCATGCATCTTAGCTCTTAATTCACGATTGCGCTGACTGATAAGATAATACACATAAAGCGCCACTAATGTCACTAGCGTAATAGCCATAAAAATATATGTTTTTATTCTCATAGTCTGTTTTTGTTCGGTAATATTGATGGTTGCAGTTTTTAAAGCAGTTGCTGCATGAATTTGTGCTAAATTTTTCATAGACTGAGCTTTTAATTTGGCTAGCGCTATATTATTTACAGATTTTATTTTAGCAATATTTACCTTTGCATTGTTGTTTATCGTTGCTAACTTAATACTGTTGTCTGAGGGTTGTTTTGCTTTATGTGTCTTATTTGACATCAAGTAGGCATTATTTTTTGACAAGCTGTCTTTACATCCTGCTATAAACATAATCAACACCAACAATCCTATCATTACTTTCATCATTGTAACTATCCAATATTTTAAATTTTATAAGTTCAAAATTATAGCACAACAAATCTTTTCTATCCATTAGCTAAATCTTGATTAAGTGCGTTCAATTGGATATAATTTTACCAACACAACATTAGGAAGCACAGATGCAGACAATGCAATCAAGAGTATGGAAATTTGGTAAAGATATAGATACAGATTTAATTATAGCTGCAAGATACCTAAGCACTTCAGATCCAAAAGAGCTAGCAAAGCATGTTATGGAAGATGCTGATGCTGATTTTGTAAATAAGATTAAGGAGGGCGATATAATAGTGGCCGGTGAAAATTTTGGCTGCGGTTCATCCAGGGAACATGCGCCCATAGCTTTAAAAGCTGCCGGTATTGCGGCTGTGATAGCTCCTACTTTTGCCAGAATTTTTTATCGCAATGCTTTTAATATGGGCTTGCCTATTTTTGAACTACAAGATGCTGATGAGATAAAAGAGGGAGATGTTCTCTCTATTGATGCACAAGAGGGTAAAATTGTAAACAAAACAACTAATAAAATATATATTTTTAAGCCTATACCGAAATTTATGCAGGAATTAATCAGTTCAGGCGGACTTATAAATTTTGCAAAAAATGAACTACAAGCTGAGGCAAAAATATGAAAACATACAATATAGCTCTTATAAAGGGTGACGGTATAGGTCCTGAGATAATCCAAGAAGCAGTTAAGGTATTGGATACTGTCTCATCAACATTTGATTTTAATCTTAAGTATAATGAGCTTCTTATGGGTGGTTGCGCTTATGAACAAACAGGCGATCCTCTGCCAGACGATACGATACAGGGCGCATTAGCTAGCGATGCTGTTTTATTTGGTGCAATTGGTGGGTATCAATGGGATACTTTGCCAAGAGAAAAACGACCTGAGAGCGGATTACTTAGATTTAGAAAAGCTTTAGGTGTATATGCAAATCTTCGTCCAGCAATTGTTTATGATGAGTTACTGCAGGCTTCTACTATTAAAAGTGAGATCGTGCGTGGTGTTGATATTATGGTTGTACGTGAACTAATCGGCGGCATCTATTTTGGTGAGCCCAAAGGAAAAGACGATAATCGTGGATATAATACAATGGTTTATACCCGTCAAGAGATTGAAAGAATTGCCCATCAGGCTTTTAAAATCGCGCAAACTCGTAAAAAACGTGTCTGCTCAGTAGATAAAGCCAATGTTCTTGATGTTTCACAATTATGGAGAGACGTGGTTACTGAGATATCTCGTCAATATCCAGATGTAGAACTCTCTCACATGTATGTTGATAACGCAGCCATGCAGCTTGTTAGAGATCCGAAACAGTTTGACGTAATACTTACAGGCAATATATTTGGAGATATTTTAAGCGATGAAGCAAGTATGATTTGCGGTTCAATCGGTCTTTTGCCATCTGCTTCAGTAGGTGCAGATATAGGTGTATATGAACCGATACACGGTTCTGCTCCCGATATTGCAGGCCAAGGCATCGCAAATCCTATTGCGACGATATCTAGTGCTGCCATGATGCTTAGATATGCATTAAATGAACAAGCAGCTGCAGATGCTATTGATTGTGCTGTTAAATTAGCGCTTAAAGATGGATACCGCACGAAAGATTTAGCAGAGTTTGATGCTAAACAAGTCTGCTCAACTAAAGAGATTGGAACTATAATAGCTGGCTACATAAGTAAATGCAAACATTAACTCTAGCTAGCATTTATGAGTTACAGGGCTTAAAAGAAGAGGCTCTTGATATATACAAAAAAGTGCTGACAAAAGACCCTGCAAACAGTGAAGCTCAGATAGCTATCAGAAGATTAAGCGGTATGAGAAAAAAATTTCTAGGTGTCAATAAAGAGATGAAAGAATTTTTTATTAAGATGGATGATGAAGCAGAATTTTATCAGTTTGAAAGGTGGTTATTAAAATCATGGAATTAAAAGATGTTATTTTAAGTACACTACAAGAAATCGATGACAATATATCTGATAAAAACAATAAAACTGAAGATATTGAAGAAACTGATGAAATCATGCAAACAGAAAATTCCAGATATGAATCTGAACAAAGGTTTCTACAGACTATACAGGAGCGATTACTTGTGCTCTTTGAAGGGTTTCAATCGCCAAATAATGCAAAAATAGATGCAAAAGTAGATTTGACTTTAAATTTCTTAGAATATCTTTTAGCTATGATCGAAAACCGCCTGCAACAGCTTAGCAATAAAGATAGTTTATGAGCCAATACCGGGTTTTAATCGATGCTCCAGATAAAAAAGGTTTGGTGTATAACATTTCATCCATTTTCTACCATAATGACTTAAACATATTGTCAAACCAAGAGTTTGTAGATAACGAGCATGGTAAATTTTTTATGCGTAGTGTAGTGGAGGGCGATATTGATCAATCTGAGCTATTAAAGAAGCTAAACAATATCTCATCCGATACGGTAAATATCAAGGTCATTGCTCCTAGAAAAAAAGATATTGTCATTATGGTAACTAAAGAGTCGCATGCGCTCGGTGATATTTTAATGAGATATGAAGCTGGAGAGCTAGACATAAATATCGTAGGCGTAATATCTAACTACAATAATTTACAAAATTTAGTAAAAAAATTTAATATTAGATTTTACCACGTGTCGCATGAAAATTTGACACGAGAAGCACATGAGGCGAAAATTCTTGAAATATTATCACAATATCAGCAATTGGATTATATAGTTTTAGCAAAATATATGCGGATTTTAACATCAAATTTTATAGAGAGTTATCATAATAAAATCATCAATATTCACCACTCATTTCTACCGGCATTTATTGGTGCAAACCCATACAAGCAGGCTTATGAAAGAGGTGTAAAGATTATAGGCGCTACGGCACATTTTGTAAATGAGGTGTTGGATAATGGCCCTATTATAGCGCAGGACGTGAAGCATATAGACCATGCTTTAACATGGATGGATATGCAACGTTTTGGCAGAGATATAGAAAAAGTTGTTCTTTCACGGGCTTTATCTTTAGCCATAGAGGATAAAATCTTTGTAAATGCCAACAAGACGGTGATACTTTAAATGTTTAATATAGTTTTAGTGACTCCACAAATCCCAAACAATACAGGAAGCATAGGCAGATTATGCGTAAATACCGGCTCAAAACTCCACCTGATAGAACCTTTAGGGTTTGATATTGATGAAAAGGCTGTTAAAAGAGCAGGGCTTGATTATTGGAAAAAAATTGATTTACATATATGGAGCAATCTAGAAGAGTTTTTGGAGTCTGTTAACCCGACTGATAACATTCACTTAGCTACCACTAAAATAGACACTCCCTATTTTAACGCTTCATATAAAAAAGGTGATTATATATTATTTGGTAGTGAAACATCTGGTTTACCAAAGGATTTGTTAGATAGGTTTAAAATGAGACAAATTACCATTCCTATGACCAAAGAGGGAAGAAGTCTTAACTTAGCCGTCAGCACTGGTATTGTCTTATATGAAGCAATTAGACAAAATTTTAATACCTATAAGGATTTAATGTGATGTCTATTTTAAATGCTATTGTTATAATCTTGTTTGTGCTGTTTTTAGTATTTATATTTGGAGGATATCACAATACCAAATCAAAATCTAGAGATAAAGACGATTAGAGCGTGTATCAGTCTATCTAAGTTTAAAAAATTTTATCTGCTAAGAGTGACAAGTGATTATCGAACTTTTTATATGCTTTTTCAAGATGTTTCATAACTAATAACATAATTTTTCCTTCTGATGTATTTAGATATACAATATCAAATTAAGGATATAGTATCATTAAGAATATATTTTATATAATAATATTGCATTTTGTAATATTATTCTAAGAGTAGTATGATAATATTTGATATATTCACAGATAAAGGCAATTCATGAAAAATTTTACAGAAGTCATAGAAGATATTAAAGATATAATTTCACAAGATATGCCGGATAAAAAAATCTTTGATAAAGATGTTGCCAATGCGCTTGGTATTTCACATATTAATTTTGCTACCATGAAAAAAAGAGATAAGATTCCGTTTGGCAAGTTACTTGATTTTTGTGCCGCCAAATCCATCTCTATAAACTGGCTGCTATACAATCAAGCACCAGAGAGTTTAGTTGAATCAACAAACCAATTTTACACAATAAAATATTTTAGTGACGTCAATGCCTCGGCGGGAGGAGGTGGAGAAATTGATACTGAAGATTATCAAGAGATAAAGCTTCCAAAGATTTTTTCAGATCTGCTTGGTACGTGGCAGGAGATAAATAATATAGAAGCACTGCGTGTCAGCGGAGACTCAATGGAGCCTACTTTTTCATATCATGATATCATATTTATAAATAAGGACAATAAAAATCTAAGAAGAAGAGGTGTATTTGTTATTAAGACAGAATATGGGTTATTTGTCAAGCGCATAAGCATGAGAGTTGATGGTCAGCTAGATATTCTTTCAGACAACAAAGAATATGCCCCCTTGACGGTTAAGCTAAATGAAATTGAAATCTTAGGAAAAGTAGTAGGAAAATTAGGTATCATTTCATAACTTTCATATTTTAAGCCAAAAGAGTACTAATGCAAATAATTTTAACTGTTATAGTTTTGTTTTTTCTAACGGCTTGCTCATCTATTCATACGGTTGAGTATGCTCACATTAAGCAGCTTAGCTCATTGCCACAACATGCTTTTGCCTACACCAAACATATACAAAACAGCAATATACTCTATACAACTCAGCAAAACTATAAAACTGCTTATTTTTCTGCTTGGCGCAAAAACACAAAGCGTGCAAGTCTTTATGATATAAAATGGCCATTTAGAAATTACACTATATTTAATAGTTACGGAGCAAACCTCAAGCCTATCAAATTATCATGGTTCTATCATCAATATGCAAATGCAAATTTTCCTGATTTTGCATCAGTTAATAAATTTGCAATTACACTAAAATATAGTGCTTTGCATAACTTTCCCACAGAGGATTATATCTTTTACAAGCCAACCTTAGCTGGTGAAGGATTTCCTTTTGATTATAATCAAAACAGTGGAATCGATGCCGATAAGCCGGTGTTTGTTTCATTTTACTCACGAGATGGGGCATGGGCTTATGTGTTTACATCCTTTGCTTCAGGATGGATAAGTGCTAGTAATATTGCGTTTATCTCAAGAAAGGATATTAAAACATATCAATCCTCCAGATTTGTGCATATACTAAAAGACTCTTATCCTATAAAAGATAAGAATAATGCTTTCGTGTGCTATTCACGCATTGGCATGATGCTTCCACTAGTCGCATCTTCAAAACATAATTGGACAGTATCGGTTGCTTTAAGAGATTGTAACGGCAGTGTTGTTTTTAAAGATGCGGTTATTCCAAAATATATTGGCACTACAAAAACATTAACTTTTACAAAACGCAATATTGATATGATATCAAATGCAATTATGCACAGCAAATATGGTTGGGGAGGCATTAATGGCGAGCGCGATTGCTCAGCCTTTGTAAGAGATTTTTATGCTCCTTTTGGTATTTGGCTGCCAAGAAACTCAGCCTCGCAAGCCAAAGTAGGCAAAATTGTTTCATTGCAGCATCTCTTAGATGTCAACAAGATTGACATGATAAAGGCTAAAGGCATACCATTTCAAACTTTGCTATACATGAGAGGTCATATTTTAATATATGCGGGTATTTATCATAACCGAGTTATAGCTTTACAGGAGATGTGGGGTATTGGAATTAAAAAGGGTAAAAAAACCGGAAGAGTTATTATCGGACATGCCGCCTATACAACACTAAATATAGGGCATA
>WFMO01000246.1 GCA_015489055.1 Helicobacteraceae bacterium
TGCATGCCTTATGAGTGGCATCAGCCTTTAAAAGAGTATGCCAATAAGCTAGGCATCTTGCTTTTCTCCTCTCCCTTTGATAAAGAGGCGGTTGATATTTTAGAAGATATAGATGTGCCGGCATACAAAATAGCCTCATTTGAGATAACCGATATCCCACTTATCCGCTACGCCGCTTCCAAAGGTAAACCTATCATCATCTCAACAGGCGTAGGTGAAGCAGAAGATATCAAACTCGCCGTCTCTACATGTAAGAGTGTAGGCAATGAAAATATCGTGCTTTTAAAATGCACAAGCGCCTATCCCGCAAAACCAGAAAACATGAATCTGCTAACCATACCGGATATGAAAAAGCGTTTTGGCACAGAGGTGGGACTTAGCGACCATACCATTGGAAATGACGCGGTTATCGCCTCAGTTGCTCTAGGGGCAAAAGTCATAGAAAAACATTTCACACCCGATGAGAAGATAAAAACCCCCGATGATGCTTTTTCACTCTCACCCGCCCAACTTCGCGAAATGGTTGCAAGCGTTAGAAATACAGAAAAAATGTTAGGCAGTATAAAATATGACGGTAAATCAAAAAAATACGCAAGAAGCCTTTATGTAAGTCGTGATATCAAAAAAGGAGAGCCCTTTACAAAAGATAATATAAAAAGCATCCGCCCGGGTGATGGACTGCACCCAAAGTTTTATGAAACGGTTTTAGGCAGTATTGCAGTGACTAAAATTAAAGCTGGGACAGCATTGGATCAAAATCACATCAAAGACATATTTATATGAATACAAATCTTGAACATCTTTTTATTCAAAAACTAAACAACGATACCATAAAAGTCGTATCTTTTGATATTTTTGACACTCTAGCATTTCGAAAAGTTGCAAATCCAAAAGAGATTTTTAAACAAGTAGGCAAGAAAAAAATTGTAAAAAATATTTTTGGTAGTGCCAATATATTTAGACTTGCAAGAATAGAAGCAGAAAAAAGCGCTAGAAAAAAGTATAGCAGATATGAAGAAATCACTTTAAGACAGATCTATGAACAACTCCCGCTAAATGAAAAGCAGATAAATAAAATTCTCAAACTAGAAATACAACAAGAATATAAAAATCTTTATATAAATCCTCACATAAAAAGATGGATTGACCTAGCGATCAACAGCGGCAAACAGATCATATTTATCTCAGACATGTATCTCAACAGCAAACAGATAGAGTATCTTGTGTTTTCAAAGCTTCATCTTCAAACCAAACGATTTAAATTATTTGTTTCAAACGAGCATCAAGCCACCAAAGCTACTGGCAAGCTATTTGATATAGTTTTAAAAAGGCTACAAATTAGTGGTAACGCCGTTTTACATGTAGGAGACAACGCATACTCCGATGTGGAAATGGCTATATCAAAAAATATAGAGACTCTGCTTTATAATCATGACTCTTATACTCAAGAAATGCTAGAGCTAGAGGCGCACTATATGGCTAAATATCTAAACTTAGCAAACAGTCAAAGAAAACTAGCTTCAATTCACAACCCATATACATCACAAAAACAAAGATTTTTTTTTAATTTTGGGGCGTCTGTCTTTGGTCCTATTCTTTGGAAATTTTCACACTGGATTATCGGTATTGCACAAGAACGTGGTATCACACAGATCAACTGCATTATGCGAGAGGGGAAACTCTTTAAAAAATGTATAGACAAGCTCAAAAGCGGAGTTAATACCAATCTTGTTTATGCTTCGAGAAAATCAACCTTTTTACCCTCCATTGACATCCATAGCAACCGTTTTGATTTTCATCATTATCGCAAATTAAGTATTGGCGATTTTTACGAATTGTTTCATCTTCCAATTACAAATGATTTTGTCAAAACACATAAAAACCTGCTCTTCAATCGGAGTATTTCGATGCAACAAGGACAAAACAGTTTGCAGCAGATTGTTATAGACGATTTTATGAGCAGAAAAGATCAGATAAGCAAAGAAATTAAAAAAGCAAAAAGCAGCTTTATTGACTACCTAAAGAGTATTAATTATCATGCTAACTCCATTACGCTAGATTTCGGAGGCTCAGGTACAGTACTGAGAAATATAGAAAATATCGTATCATCACAGCAAAAGCATAAAATAAATGCGCTCTTTTATATACATGAATCAGGGATACAAAAACTCAGCGGATCACATTTCATATCCTTTTTATCTCCTGATGATTTTGATACAAAAAAAATCGAACTCATACGCAGAAGTCACGAGATTATAGAAGCACTCTTTAACGGAGATAATGCTACAACACTTGACTATAAAAAAGAACGTAATGGCATTAGTCCCGTTTTAGCGGCAAAAAACTTAGACTCTAACGACACAGCAAAAGCATTTGGAGAGGGAATAGAGATGTTTTTTGATCTCGCACTTGCAACAAAGCTCAAACCAAAGAGCTTCAGCTTAAAAGATATTCTAAATATCTTGACAAGAGTCATAGAACTTCCTCATCCACAAGAAGCACTCTATTTGGGTAATCTTTATCAAGAGGAAAGCTTTAGTGATAAAACCTCAAAACCAATCATAAACGAAAATGATCTGGCATCAATTAAGAATATGGGCATTGAAAGCTCTTTTTATTCATTGTGTAAAGACATCTCCTTCCAAGCAGGGGATATCTGCTGGGTTCAAGGAACCATCACACAACTTGATCCCTCTTTTTTACAACAGTTTTACAGAGTAAAAACGAAAGGCACAAACTCCGATGCCATTGATAATATTGCAAAAAATCTCAAAAGCGATATGGTTTATATCTATGGAGCCGGACAATTTGCAAAAGAGCTACTTCCAAAGTTGCGTGAACAAAATATTATAATAAAAGGCTTTATTGATAGTCGTGCCAAACTTGGTACATTTACATTTGAAAACTACTTAGTCAAATCCATAGATGATTATGTATTAAACGATAATGATACCATTATTATCGCCAGTACTATTTTTGCCGATGAGATAACTAAGACTATTCATCAATATTCACAAACCTGCAACATAAACATCACTATCGTAAATTAAATCTTTTGATTTTTTCTTCAGTTATGCCTATATCGTAGAGAAGATATTTTTCAATTTCAGCCTCTTTATCAATTAGAGTTATATACACAAAATCAAATTCTATTTTTTGTAAGCAATTTGGATGTCTAATATCATGATTGCAATCCCTTGCGCTCATATCTACGATTATAGGCTTTGTATTTAATAGCTTACTCACCATTTTAGCCATTGAGCTATTTCCATACAATATAATTTTATTGGACTCTGAATTGATTTTTTCAATCTGTCTATATATTGCATTAAACGAGTTATAGAGCTGTACTTTATTCTCTTTATAGGAATTATCATAACTTGTTAGAAGTTTATATGCGTTATGGTTGTAAACCATCTTGCAATCTTTCATATATCTTGAAGTTACATAAAGCTCATCTAAAAAACCGCGAGGTATGTCTTGTGTATGTATGCCGCCTTCACATAAAAAATTTGATACAGCATAATCTATATATTCATATTTATGCTCTCTTGTATATATCTTGATCAAAAAATCTAAATCTGCATTAATTTTAAAAGATGTATCAAATTTAAACTGTTTCATAATATTCGTTCTCACAAAAACAGACTGATGACAACACGGCATTTTTTTATACACTTCAGAGAAATCTAAAGGAGGATTATAGGCTCTTATAACTTGATCTGCATCGATAAAGTTAACACCGCCGTAAAAAAAAGACAACTTCTTGTGAAAATAGCTTTTAAGATGCGATAAAACATTTACATGGCTAAATGTATCACCTGCGTTCATAAAATTAATCCATTCGCCAGTTGCTATACCTATCCCTTTATTCATAGCATCGTAAATACCGCTATCTGGCTCACTCATCCAGTAAGTAATATATTTTTCATACTGTTTAATAATATTAACAGTGCCATCATCGCTACCGCCGTCAATAATAATATATTCAATATTAGAATAATTCTGCTCAATAACGCTTAAAATAGTTTGTTCTAAAAAAGATTCAGCATTATATGTCACCGTAATCACTGTTATTTTCGGCATATCTATAATTATATCATCCATCATTGACCATTTCGCATAATCATAAACGTATCTTTACAATTTTCTCTTTTAAA
>WFMO01000247.1 GCA_015489055.1 Helicobacteraceae bacterium
GTAAGTGAACCAACACTCTATACATATTTTAGTATATTAGATAAAACAGCAATATTCAAATCTATGCGAAAATCTTCAACTAAGGTATCGAAAAAACCTCAGAAAATTCTTTTGGCAAATAGCAATATACTTTATGCTTACGGTGATAAGATCAATTTAGAACTTGATATTGGAACTATTAGAGAGACTTTCTTTGTTAATTGCTTTAAAAATATTTTTTATAGTGATCTTGGAGATTTTCAAGTTGACAAGTATATATTTGAGGTTGGTGGAAGAAATAAAACTTTTTCACAAATTAAGAATAAAAGTAATAGTTTTTTAGCTTTAGATATTGATTTTACATCAAATAACAATAAAATACCTCTTTGGCTATTTTCATTCATGGAATAAATGTTTATGATTTAAACATTTATATTAACTCAAATATATAGTCAAAGCCGTTCTTTATTGAATATATTAATATTATATTATACTACAGTATAGTATAATAATAAATAAATTAAACTATTGGATAGAATATGGAAGAGATACTCTACAAATCAAACCCTTGGTGGGAAGACAAATACACTTTTAATGGAATTAGCAGAAACAAATATCTTCAAAAACTCGAAGATTTTCTCAACAATAAAGATATTATCTTTTTAACAGGTCTTAGACGGATAGGAAAAACTTCAATCCTTAAAAATTTTATCTCATTGTTAATAAACGAGAAAAATATTGAACCTAAGCATATTTTCTATATTTCATTAGATTTAATAGCATTAAGTGATATGACAATTGGTGAGATAATAAAAGAGTACAAAAAACTTCATAGACTCCCTTCAAGCCAAAAACTCTATATTTTTTTAGATGAAGTAACTTCCAAAGAAAATTATCAACAAGAGTTAAAAAACATCTATGACACAGAAGATATAAAAATATATGCTTCAAGTTCATCAGCTTCACTACTCAAAGATAAAAATGCCTACTTAACGGGAAGGCAAAGAGTGATTGAAGTAATGCCTTTGGATTTTGAGGAGTATTTGATCTTTAAAAAGATTACGATTAAAAAATCGGATGCATATTTAAAAGAGAGTTACTTTGAAGATTATATGAGTGATGGGGGCATGCCTGAATATGTTTTAACGGGTGATATTAGTTATATTCAAAACCTCATAGACAACATTATATATAAAGATATTATAGCCTATCATAATATAAAAAATGAATCAGTCATTAGAGATTTTTACAAACTTTTAATGGAGAGAAGTGGTAAACAGCTTAGTCTTAATAAGATGGCTAATATTCTCTCTATCGGTGTAGATAGTGCAAAAAGATATTTATCATACTTTGAAGATACTTATCTCATTTATACAATTGAAAAATATGGAAAGCTCAATGAGAAAATAAAAAATCCTAAAAAGATTTATGCCGGAGATATAGGACTTAAAAATGTCGTAACCGGTTTTAGAGATAAAGGTGCTATATTTGAAAACTTAGTTTTTTTAAAAATTAAACATTTGCATCCAAGTTATCTCTATATTGATGGTATTGAACTTGATTTCATGACTGAAAATAAAATACTTATAGAAGTTAAATACAACTCTATACTTAACCAAAAACAGCAAAAACTTTATGATAATACTGATGCTAATAAAAAAATAGTTATTGACTCTATTGATAGCTTTTTAAAACTAAAAATATAATATTACGATTAACCGAGTTATAAGTCTATTAATTATATGATTAAACATATAATTTAAAGGTTTATGTTGGATAAAACAGAAATAATTGAAATACTCAATGAATGGAACTACTGGAAAAGAGATTTACCTCATATTATTTCTAGGGAAACATATGACAAAAAAATTGCATCCTTACTTGAACACGACGAAACATTAGTCGTTAAAGGGATACGAAGAAGCGGTAAATCAACACTTATGCTTAACGCCATTAAAAAATTATTAGCAGACGGTGTAAAAGCTAAAAATATTTTATTTGTAAATTTAGAAGACCCCCGTTTTATTAACCACCTCTCAACTGACCTTCTTCAAACAATAAAAGATATCTATATGGAGTACCTTGACCCCGATGAAAAACCATATCTCTTTTTAGATGAAATTCAAAATATCCCACAATGGGAAAAATGGATTAATAAAGAGTATGAACTAAAACTATCCCATACAATTATCAGTGGATCAAACTCTGCAATGCTTAGTAGTGAGATAGCTTCTACACTCAGTGGTAGATATTTACAAATAGATGTCTACCCTCTAAGTTTCAAAGAATACCTTCAATTTAAAGATATAGAAGTAGACAATAAGCTTGATATCGTTGATAAAAAAATAGAACTGAATCGTGCATTTGAAGAGTATCTTCGCTTTGGAGGATTTCCAAAAGTTGTAGAGTATCCATCTGAGCAAAAAAAAGAACTTCTTACCACATATAAAGACTCAATACTGCTTAAAGATATAGTTGCAAGATACAATCTCAAAGAGTTTAA
>WFMO01000248.1 GCA_015489055.1 Helicobacteraceae bacterium
GATGGAAAATATTTGCTCAAAGCAAAAGATGACAATAAAGATCAGAGCTATTTTTTATTTTTTATAAACAAAGACATAGTTCCTAGATTACTTTTCCCAATGGGTTTGAGAAAAAAAAGTGATGTGAAAAGACTTGCTTCTCAAATAAAAGGGCTAGAGTCATTTGCATCACAGCCAGAATCCAGTGAAATTTGTTTTGTAGAGACAACATATACAGATGTTTTAAGAGATTATGTTGAGGTAGATAGCAGTGGAGATGTTTTAAATACCAGTGGTCAAGTAGTTGGAACGCATAAAGGCTATATGCATTATACTATAGGTAAAAGAAAAGGTTTTACTGTTAATGGGGCTCATGAGCCCCATTTTGTGCTTAGTATTAACCCCACATTAAACCAGATCGTAGTTGGAACGCGGGATGAACTTGCTTGCCATATGGTTAAGTTGCGAGATATTAATATGTTTGATGAAAGGACTCATTTTGAAGCGTTTGTAAAACTAAGATACAGGACGATAGCCATCAGATGTATTGTAGATATTGATGTGGATAAGCAAACTGCGATTGTTTCATTAAAAGAACCTGCATTTGGCATAGCACAGGGACAAGCGGCAGTTTTTTACGATGAAGGCGATAGGCTTTTGGGAGGAGGATGGATAACGTAAGAGTCACT
The DNA here is from genome assembly GCA_015489055.1 of Helicobacteraceae bacterium. GTDB lineage: Bacteria > Campylobacterota > Campylobacteria > Campylobacterales > Sulfurimonadaceae > Hydrocurvibacter. The sequence goes on from WFMO01000248.1 coordinate 669, forward strand.
CTTAAGTTAAACCTTTGGTTTGTTTTGATATAATTCGCCACTTTAATTTTTGTAACAGAAGGGAGCCTAATTATGGCAAGAAGATGTGCTATCAGCGGCAAAGGCCCAATGAGCGGAAACAATGTTTCTCATGCTAAAAATAGAACTAAACGTCGTTTTTTACCAAACTTGCGGGTAGTTCGCGTATCATTAGATGACGGAACGACAAAAAAGATTAAAATATCTGCAAAAGAACTTAGAACTCTTAAGAAAAACTCTTAGAAGTTTTAGTAATTTTATACAACAGAGTTGCATTTGCATAAATCTGTTGTAATTTTTAGTAAAATATGCAATCAATGTCTTTTAATATCTCTTTTTTATCTACTAACAAAACAACTTATATAACTAAACTCTTTACACAAAGGATCATAGATGCGAAAAATTATACAAAAAGATGCTGCAATATTTTTACCGGATGGTTTTTACATGGATGGAATCAATGCGGGTTTAAAACAAAACGGAGCACTTGATTTAGCATTTATCTATAGCGATAATGTATGTGATTTAGCATCTTCATTTACTACCAACAAGCTGGCAGCAGCACCTATTAGACACTTTAAGGGCAAAGGATCTTTTCAAACGAATTTTCTTTTAATTAATTCCAAAAATGCCAATGCTATGACCGGTCAGCGGGGCATTGATGATATTGATGAGATATTAAATTCTTTGGAGTATGAAAATATTATCAATCCTATTATGAGCTCAACTGGCGTTATAGGCGTAAGACTTCCAAAAGATAAAATTATCCAAGGCATAAAGCAGTTTGACCTAACGAAAAAAGACCCGCATAATGCAAGCGCTGCGATTTTAACAACCGATAAATTTGCAAAACGAATCTCCTATGAAGTTGTTTTAGACGATGGTAAGAGTTTTGGCATTTGGGCAATGGCTAAAGGTGCGGGTATGATTAATCCGGCCATGGCTACAATGTTATCATTTATTTTAACGGATGCAGATGTAGATGCAAATACTATGCAGGATATTTTAGATGATGCTGTTGAAGATACTTTTAATGCTATTAGTGTTGATGGCGATACTTCTACAAATGATACAGTGTTGATGATGTCAAATAAAAAAAGCGGTAACTTTGATAAAGAGATTTTCAAGCAAGCCGTAAAACAAGTTATGCAATATTTGGCTTTAGAGATTGTTAGAGATGGCGAAGGTGCTACAAAGGTTGTGGCATATAGTGTTACTAGTGCAAAAAATAAACAAGAAGCACAAAAGGCAGCTAAGGCGCTAAGTAATTCACTGTTAGTCAAGACGGCTATTTTTGGTGAAGATCCAAATTGGGGACGTATTGCTTCAACGATAGGCGCAAGCGGTATTACATGTAAAGAAGAACTGCTTAGTATCTCTTTTGATGATGTATGTTTGCTTAAAAAAGGTGAACTCCTTTTTGATGATACATATGAGCAGCAAGCTAAAGATGTTATGAAAAAAGATTATTTTACAATCACTTGTGATTTAGGTATATCTGATGCAAGCTTTACAGCTTATGGCTGCGATTTAGGACATGAGTATATTAATATTAATGCAGACTATAGAACATAAGTTACCGGTTTAACCGTGGAAGACGCCACTGTTTTTTATATGCTATAAGACGCAGTAAAATACCAAAAAGTGCCGTTAGTACAATTGTAGTAGAACTAAGCATACCAGCAGCATGCAAAACAAGCAATAAAACCGCAACAATAACGGCAACTGAGCCGTAAAAGTCGCTTGTTAGTACTATTGGCACCTGATTTATCAAGACATCTCTCATAACTCCACCGCCAACAGCAGTGATAAAACTTAAAATTATAACGCCAAAAAAGTTATATCTAGCATTGATTGCTAAAAGCGCACCAGATACACTAAATGCAACTAGCCCTATTGTATCACTGATAATAAAAATCCATTTTTTTTCCAAATTTGTATATTTGTATAATTTCATAGAAAATGCAATTACTAAAACAATAATTAAAGCTATGGCAGGGTATGATGTCTCAAACGCAAACGGCTTCACAAGCAGTAAAGTATCACGTATAATACCACCGCCAAGAGCTGTTAGTGAAGAGGTGATGATTAAGCCGAGTATATCTAGTTTATGTCTTGCTCCAATTAAAAAACCTGAGATGGCAAATGCAAAGATTCCGATAATATCAACCACCATAAGAGGATGTATATAATGCATATTAGATTGCGTAATTATTTTTAAAGGCGATATATCTTTTAGCTGAAGCATATAGCTCTTTAACTTCTTCTTCTGTAAGCTGTCTGACAGCTTTGGCTGGAGAACCCATGATTAGTGAGCGTGGAGGAAAATATTTATTTTTAGTGACCAAACTTCCAGCTCCTACGATAGATTCTTTGGAGATGACAGCGCCATCTAAGATAGTAGCACTCATTCCAATAAGACAAGCATCTTCAATTGTACAGCCATGTAACATGACCTGGTGTCCGACAGTCACGTCATTGCCTATAATGGTTGGATGCCCGTCGCTTTTATCTGTTTTCTTGTAATGTGTTACATGTATCATGCTAAGGTCTTGAATACTTGTTCTATGACCTATTTTAATATAATGAACATCAGCCCGTATTACAACCCCAAACCATATAGAGCAGTCATCTCCTATGGTTGCATCTCCTATAATATCCGCTGATGGTGCAATCCACGTTTTATTACCTATGAGAGGGGATATGTTTTTGTATTGATACAGCATAATTTACTCCTTTACTAGCCTGTTAACTAGTCTTGCGACATAGCTTGATGACTCTTTTTTTATTGATTTATGAACACGATTGACATGGTTTTCCATTAATTTTTGACTATTTACTATATTTGCAGGATCTGTCTCAATTTTTTTATAATTTCCATCACGTAAAAGCTGATATGAGAGTACATTGTCAGAGCATTGCAAATGTAAGATTTGCAATAGTTTTTCAGATGACTGTTTATCTTCTACGGCTGTTAAAAGCTCTATTCGCCTTACTAGATTTCTAGGCATCCAGTCTGCACTGGATATAAATATTGATACAGGTGCATTTTTAAAATAAAATATTCTGGCATGTTCTAGATATTTTCCTATAAGCGATATCACTCTTATATTGTCGCTGACACCTTCAATTCCAGGTTTTAAGCAGCATATACCTCGTACGATTAAATCAATCTTCACTCCGGCCTGACTAGCTTTGTAGAGTGCCCGTATCACATCTTCATCAACTAGCGAGTTCATTTTAGCTATTATTCGACCTTCATCTTTTTTTCTGGTTTCATTGTGGATCAGTGACAAAAGCTTGGGTTTTATTTGGCTTGGAGACATATATAGCTTGTCAAGCTTGCCTTTTTTGCTAAATCCGGTTAAAAAATGAAAAAACTTTGTTATATCATGTGTGATAGTGTCTTGGCTTGTCATATAGCTAACATCAGTGTATATTTTTGCAGTTGTAGGATTGTAGTTTCCGGTGCCTAAATGAGCGTATTGTTTGAGCTTACCACCCGTTCTTCGTGTTATGAGCGCAACCTTTGCATGAACCTTAAATCCAAAAATACCATATATAACATGCGCACCGGCTTTTTCAAGCGCCTTAGCCCAGATAAGATTATTTTCTTCATCAAACCTTGCTTTAAGTTCAACCATGACAGTAACCTGTTTTCCTGATTCAGCGGCACTCATAAGCGATGTTACTATCGGAGATTTTGCGCCAGCACGGTACAGCGTCATTTTGATTGTTACTACATCAGGGTCTTTAACGGCAGTTTGTATAAGTTGCATTACAGGCTCAAAACTCTCATAGGGGTGATATAGCGTGACATCTTGTTTCTCTAATACATCAAAAATATTTTCATTTCCATCAAGAGGAGGCAGGATTTTTGGATTAAAGGAGGTATTTAAAAGCTGTGCAAAATTTTTATTTCCTACAATTTGCCAAAAGGAGGATAAATTTAAAAGCGTATGGAATTTGTAGATATCGTTTTTAAATACATTTGTATGGCTGTTAAAAAAATCAATAATCTCATCATCTGCGTTTACACCTAACTCAAGGCGTACGATTTCACCTTTTCTTCTTAATTTTAGCCCTTCCTCTAAAATCTCAAGAAAATCATCTGCCTCCTCTTCCTCGATTTGGATATCCGCATTTCTCGTTACCCTAAAAGGAACGCTTTTGATTAATGTGTATCCAGGAAAAATATCTTCTATGTATTCACAAACTATCTCTTCAACGGGAATATATACACCATCACTAATTTCAATAAATCTGGCAAGAACTCTAGGAAGTCGTATGATTCCGTATCTTTGAATTGACGTATCATCTTTATCGGCTAATTTTACAATGGTGCCAAAACTTAGATTGTTTAGATGTGGAAATGGGTGTGTGGCATCAACTGCAATAGGGATTACAATAGGGTAGATATTGGCCAGAAACTCTTTGTGTATCTTACTGATTTGAGATTTATTTAGATCCTTGTAAGTTTTAAAAACTATACCATGATTTTGCAGCTCTTGTAAAATTTCCAATAAGCAATGCTCTACTACCTGTTGTTCTTGGTGAAGATAATGTCTTATATCTATAAGTTGTTGAAGCGGTGTCAGCCTATCCGCACCTGACACTATGACACCGACATTAAATAATTTTTTTAATCCGGCTACGCGAATCATATAAAATTCATCTAAATTTGTTCCATAGATAGCTAAGAATTTTAATCTCTCAAGCAAAGGTAGAGATCGGTTTTGAGCCTGATGTAAGACTCTTGTGTTAAATTGTAACCAAGATAGCTCTCGATTATTGTATAATTTTGGATCTTTTAGGTTTTTTATCATATTATTTCCATGATTTATATCTTTATAGTATTATAACCTAAGAAAGATTACAAAACGGTTATCATAACCGGTAAAGAAGTTGTTGATGAATATATTTCAAATAGCTATGTTGCTGGTAAGCGCATATTTTGCATATCAAGTTTATAGGCATATCCATACTTTAAAAGATACAGATGCTAAGAGTGCTAAAAACAGTATTGACGATGTCGATGTACTGGTTAAAAATGCAGACAACTCTTTTTCAGACGGCAATTACAAGCAGGCTTCTTTATTTTTGCAAAAAGCATATGTACAAAATCAGCATGATTTGGAGATTTTAGTAAAATTGGGATATGTTATGGCTATGCAAGATCAAAACGAACAAGCCTTGACATACTATAAAAAGGCACTACAGCTTGAACCGGAAAATGCTTCACTTTGCAATAAAGCAGCATCTGCGTACCGTAATTTAAAACAATATGACAAAGCTAAAGAGTTGTTAGAGCGTTCAATAGCTTTAGATTCTACTGATCAAACTACATATTATAATTATGGTAATTTACTAGTAGATATGAACGAGAAGGACAAAGCAATGCAGATGTATAAAAAAGCTTTAAAGATTGATCCAGACTTTAAAGAAGCAAAAAATGAAATAAACAGGGTGAAAAATTGAAAAATGAACAAAAAAAATTGGCTGTTTTGATAGATGCAGACAATGCACAGACGAGCATCATAGAGGGTCTGTTGGAGGAGATTGCCAATTTGGGAGTCGCAAGCGTAAAGAGAGTCTATGGTGATTGGACGGATATGCGTCTTAAAAGCTGGAAAAAAATTTTATTAGAATACGGCATCGAACCTATCCAGCAGTTTGCTTATACGACAGGTAAAAATGCGACTGATTCAGCTCTTATTATAGATGCTATGGATCTGCTCTATACAGATACATTTGATGGTTTTTGTATAGTATCTAGTGATAGTGATTTTACACGTCTTGCCTCAAGAGTAAGACAAAGCGGATTGTTGGCGTACGGATTTGGTGAAAAAAAGACACCAAGAGCTTTTATGAGTGCCTGTGATAAATTTATATATACTGAAAATTTACGTGCAAGTGTGATTCATGAGATAAAAAAGAGCAATCATAAAATCAAAGATATTTTAAAAGATAAAAAGATGATATTAATTTTAAGAAACATGGTTGAAGATATTTCAGATGATTCCGGATGGTCATATTTAGGATCTGTCGGCATTAAAATTGCCAACTACATGCCGGATTTTGATCCACGAAATTATGGGTTTAAGAAATTAATTGACCTTATGAAAGCTGTATCATTGTTTGAGTTTAAAGATAATTCAACAGCTAAGGCAAAGGCTGTATATGTAAGAGTAAAGCGTCAAAGAGGATATCTTGATGACGATAGCTGAGATTTATAATCATCTTGAATTATTGTCGAGTTTTTCATTGCAAGAGAGTTGGGATAATTCAGGACTATTGATTGGTGGCATGCAAGAGAGTGTGGATAAGATTTATCTCAGTATTGATATTGACGAGAAGTTAATTGACACAATCGATGCGAATTCATTGTTAATTACGCATCATCCTGTTGTTTTTGATAAAATCAAACAGTTGCAGTTTGATAGATATCCAGCCAATTTGATACGCAAGATGATACAAAAAAATATCTCCAATATAGCCATGCATACAAATTTTGACAAAACTCATCTAAATAAATATGTAGCTACACAGATTTTAAAATGGCCTATTATTAAACAAGATGGATTTGTACTTTATTTAGAGGTTGATGAAATATTTGATACATTTGTACAAAAAGTCTCCGATATTTTTCATTTAAATCATCCAAGATGTGTAAAGGCTGGAGATACAATTAAAACCGTAGCACTTGTTACGGGTTCTGGGGCTTCTTTAATCGGCCAGATTCAGGCAGATTGTTTTTTGACAGGAGACATTAAATACCATGATGCAATGCAGGCAAAAAGTATCAATTTATCCATGATTGATATAGGACATTATGAAAGTGAGTGCTTTTTTGGAGAAATTTTGCAAAAGTATTTGAAAAATTTAGGATTAGCGGTTATAATTTCACAATCAGAGAATCCTTTTTTGTATATATAAGGACTTGTTTGCTACACATAACAAAAGGAATTAGATGAATGAGCATTTAAAACAATTGGTCGATCTATCCAAAATCGACAAAGAGATAGACGCTTTTGAACCTCAAATAGACGAGGCTAACTATAAATATGAGGCTGTTTTGGCTAAAAAAAATAATATCGATAAAGATATTAATGAGCTTGAAGAAGAGATTAAAGCAAATACTCTAAAAAAACATAAAAATGAATTGCATTTGAGTGAATTGTCTCAAAAATTAGAAGAAAATAAAAAAAAGTCTTCAACCATTAAGACAGAGCGTGAAATGAAATCATTGCAACTTGAAGAAGAGATAGCTAAAGAACAGATAAATTTTGCCAATGAAGAGATTGAGCGTTTTGATAAAATCATATCAACTATGCGTGATAAAATCAATGAGCTAGCTACTGCTAAAGATGAGATAGAGCAAACATTGCAGACGGTTAAAGCTGAAGTGGATAAGAAAATCAACTCTATTGACAAAGAACGTCAGGTTGTTTTTGATAAAAAAGAGAAATTGGTATCTAAAATTAATCAAAAAGGCTTGGTATTTTATCAAAAAATTCGGCGCTGGGCAAAAAATACAACAGCAGTTGAGGTACGAGATCAAGCTTGTATGGGCTGTTTTATGCTTATTAACGATAAAGTATATGCAGATGTTATCAAAGGCGAAGATATCGTATTGTGCCCACATTGCGGTAGGATTTTATATATGCCAGAAGACGAAGCAATCGAAGCATAGGCTTTGAAGCTGTTTTTTTTCTTATATTATCTAAGTGCCTGCATAATATATATCGTCTCGTTACCAATTTTATTGGTACTGATATTTAAGAAAAAGTACCGTAGTTCCATACCTGCCCGTTTTTTTTTGTTTAACAATAAAAGATTTAAAAACTCTGGCGGTTTGTGGTTTCATGTCTGTTCATTAGGCGAAGCCAAAGCGTTAA
>WFMO01000249.1 GCA_015489055.1 Helicobacteraceae bacterium
ATAATGATTTTGACAAAGCGGTAGAGTTTCTTCGTGAAAGAGGTGTTTCAAAATCTGCTAAAAAGGCAGATAGAATAGCAGCTGAAGGTTCTATAGGCTTGAAGATTTCAGTAGATAACAAAAGAGCTACACTAGTAGAAGTAAATTCAGAGACAGATTTTGTTGCACAAAATGACGGCTTTAAAGATTTGGTCAGTAAAACAGTAACACAAGCATTTGAGACAGAAGCTCAAACAGTAGAAGCTTTGCGTGATACAGAGATTGAAGGCAAAAAGTTTAGTGCATACTTTGATGAGTCTGTTGCAAAAATTGGTGAAAAAATTGAGGTTAGGCGAATAGCGGCTTTGAGTGCTAAAGAAAATACCATTGTAAATGGATATCTTCACTCAAACAGTAGAATAGGCGTTATTGTTGCAATAGAATGCGACAGTGAAAAAACAGCACAAGCTATGATCCCTATGGCTAAAAATGTTGCAATGCATGCTTCAGCTATGAGACCTACAACGCTTAGTTATAAAGATTTTGACAGGTCATTTGTTGAAGAAGAAACAAAAGGTCGCATAGAGGCTATCAAAAAGACAAACGAAGAGTTGGCAAGACTTAAAAAACCTTTGAAAAATATTCCGGATTTTATATCTATGTGTCAATTGACTCCAGAGGTGTTGGCTAAAGCTGAAGAAAATATCAAAAAAGCTTTAAAAGAGCAAAATAAACCTGAAAAAATTTGGGATAAGATTGTACCAGGACAGCTGGCGCGATATGTTCAGGACAATACATCTTTAGACAAAGAGCAGGCATTACTTGATCAAGATTATGTTATGAACGATAAATTGACAGTTGCGCAGGCAGTAGATGCTGCTGCAAAAGAGGTTGGCGGGACTGCAAAAATAATAGCATTTGTACGCCTAGAGGTTGGTGAGGGCTTAGAGAAAAAAGCTGATGATTTTGCAGCAGAAGTTGCTGCTCAGATGGCATAGAAGATTCTTTTTATTTTAAGATATGCAAATATTTGCATATCTACTGCGTTATTTTAGTATAATATCATATGATTTTATTAACAGCTGATATGATTTCCCACTCATTTGATTATGAACTTTTTTCAGATATTTCTTTAAATGTCAAGCAAGGTGAAAAAATAGCTATTACCGGTGAAAGCGGAAGTGGTAAATCTTCATTATTGCATATTCTATCTAGTTTGTTAACGCCAGTAAGTGGAAGGGTTGAAATACTCCATAAAGATATTGCCCTTTTAAAAAGAGGCGAGTTAGATAACCTACGGTGCAGGGATATTGGTATTATTTTTCAGTCACATTATCTATTTAAGGGATTTAGCGCACTGGAAAATATAGAGGTAGCCGCAATCTTAAGTGGACAAAACATTGATGATGAGTTGTTAAAGAAACTAAAAATATTTAATATTATAAATAAAAAAATAAGCGATATTTCTGGCGGGCAGCAGCAGCGCGTATCTATCGCAAGGGTATTGAGCAAAAAACCAAAAATTATCTTTGCCGATGAGCCTACTGGAAACTTAGATGCTAATACCGCAAAAGAGATTATGGATATTTTTGATGATTATGTTACAAGCCAAGAAGCTGCGTTGGTGGTGGTCACGCATGATATGAGTATTGCAAACAGTTGCCATAAAATTTTTCATCTTGAAGATAAAAAGCTAAATAGAGTTAGATAATGAATATATCAACAATATTTTTAGATCGTCATGTTGTAGGTTTTTTGCTACTATTTTTTAGATTTGCTGCATTATTTATAGCGGTTCCTATTTTTTCTCATCAAAGTATTCCTGCTATAGTAAAAGCTGCTATGGCATTTTTTTTTACGATAATATTTTACCCTATAATGCCGGCATTAACCTTTGAAATCAATACGCTAAATCTGGTATTAGCTATTTTTGGAGAGTTTATGTTTGGATTAGTTATTGGGCTTGTATTACAGCTATCTTTTAATATTATAACATTTGCAGGCGGTCAAATATCTTTTGTGATGGGCTTTTCAATGGCAAGTGCCATAGATCCTCAAACAGGAGTTTCTATGCCTATTATAAGTCAATTTTTATCTCTTATGGCTCTTATGACTCTTTTTACGCTTAATTTGGATCAATGGATGATCTTATATATATCTAAATCATTATCAGCTATTCCATTGGGCGGCTTTTTGATAAGTAAACATGTATTTACTTATATAGTGCATGCGGCATCTAATATGTTTTTGGTAGGCTTTATGATAGCGTTTCCAGTCCTTGCACTTTCTTGGCTTTCTGATATTATGTTTGGAATGCTTATGAAGACGATGCCTCAGTTTAACCTGCTAGTTATCGGGTTCCCGATTAAAATAATGCTCTCTTTGTTGGTGCTTATTGTAACACTTGGCTCCATGATGTTTATTTTACAACAACAAATGCAGCATGCCTTCAACTTTTTACAGACACTTTTTTGATATTTTTGGGTACAATTAAGGACTTATATTATGTACGGCAATATAAAAAATGAATAAAGTAGTAAATGATTGCAGGAGAAGTAAAAGATGAATATAGCGTTGTTTAACAGTAATCCTGTTGTAGAAAAATTAGTTACGCTCAGTGCTCAAAAAATTGGATCGGCTGTTGTAAAGATTGGCATGGATGAAGAAGATAAGACAGAGCATGATAAGTTTGATCTTATAATAGTGGATGATGAGTCATACGATTTTTTCTCTTCTAAAGAACAAAATATAGACTATGAAAAATCCCTGTTTATCCATTCTAAAAATTCACCTCCTATTGAAACATTTGACTTTCAATTAACAAAACCCTTCTTGCCTACTGATTTGGTAGAACTATTAAGTAAGGTTTCGTCACATTTATCTACCGGAAAATCAACGCAAAAACAAGAAGATGAGTCTAAAACATCAGAAGTGCAGTTTAATGAGATTGAAGATCAAAATCCGGACGATACTTTGATACCTGATTTAGATGAAATAGATAAGACCCAAAATGATGATGCCCTGCCATCAATGACGAAAGATGATAGTGGTGATATGCAGACAAATTCTTTAAATAAAGGTGCAGATACCTTGGCACCTGTTTTAGATACAGATGATGTTAAGGAGGTTCAGGCTCTGTTGGATGATACTGATAATATTGATGAGTCTGCTCATGACGATATCGAGCCTGAAATTATAGATCTCTATAAAGATGAAGAAGCAAATCTACAAGACGATAATGCAGTTTCCATGCTTCAAGCGGTGGATAAAGATGAGCCAAAAGATTTGCAAGAAATTGAGGATAGCGAAGTCTCAGATACAATAGGCCAAAACACAGAAAAAGACACCATAGATACTATAGAGCAAACCATTACAAATGAAACAGACAGATTAAGCAATGAAGAGTTAGATACTGAAATCTCTGATGATATAATTGAAGATTTCGATGATGAGTTGCTTGGTATTGATGAGGAAACATTAAGAAGTGTACTTGGTGAAGAGATAAAAGATGAAGAGAATGTAGAAGTGAAAGAGATTCCACAAGACATAAACAAGGGCAATGTTTCATCGAAAAATTCAG
>WFMO01000250.1 GCA_015489055.1 Helicobacteraceae bacterium
AAACTCGACTATATCCAAATTACCTACCACCGATGCGTAATCCAAGGCGGTTTTATGATGTTTATCTCGCCAATTTATATTGGCACCCTTAGCTATCAATAGCTTGACAATTTTTATATTACCACCTGCACTGGCAAAATCAAGAGCCGTCTGACCATATATATCTTTAATATGTATATTTGCACCGTGTAATAAAAGATATCTAACAATACTGTAATCTCCTATAAAAGCTGCATTATCAAGCGCGGTATCGCCATGAGCATCGCGTATATTAACATATGCCCCATGACTCATCAGAATCTTGACCGTCTTTAAGCTACCGCTATATGCCGCATTAACTAATGGACTTTCACCATATCTATCTTTTATATTAACATTAGCACCTTTTTTGATTAATACAGATGACAATAGATAATTACCATTTATGGCAGCACCTATCAATCTGGCATCAACATTTGCATATACGACAGTAGCACCGGCTAACAATAAAAAAACAAAATATTTTATCAAATGCATATTTTTTACTTTTAGGGCAAGATTTACAACTCGTCAATTGTATAATATATGTAATTTATAAGCCCTTAAAGCATGCCTAGTTGCAATTTAGCATCGTCACTCATATTTTCTTGAGACCATGGTGGCTCAAAGACAAGATTTGGATCTATAGTTAAATTTGGTTCATCTTCAATCAGTGAACCGATATTTCGTACTTGATCTACTATGCTCTCACTAACAGGGCAAGTGGCAGATGTTAGTGTCATAGTTACAATGCATGTCGTTTTATCTTCAACTTTTCCACAATCTATGCTATAAATAAGACCCAAATCATATAGATTTACAGGGATTTCAGGATCGTAAATCTCTTTTAGTTTTGCGATAATTTTTTCTTTTAAACTCTCATCAGATTTCATCTATACTTCCTTACATTGATTTGCATATGTGTAAATAAGGTTTAAAAAAGCCTCCAAGCCCTGTTGTCTGACTGGACTTAAAAGCTCCATAATACCCATGTCTAAAAGTTTTTTAGTATCAAAATTTAAAATTTCTTGAGGTGTTCGGTTGTTAAAAATAGCTAACAACATAACCAACATACCTTTAGCTATGATTGAGTCACCCTCGGCTTCTAAAACAATTTTGCCGTCTTTAAACTCTTTATGCAACCAAGCTAAAGATGAACAACCTTTGACTATATTGTCATCTGTTTTATATGCTTCATCTAGTGCGTGCCCCTCTTTAGCATAGTCTAGAATATATTCCATTTTACTGTCTTTATCAGCAAAAAGTTCTAAATCCTCTTTGTATTGCTTTACTTGTTCATCCATCGTCATGTCATTTCCTTGTATATATTAATTTGATTAACTATAATAAGATGCTTCAAAATTTGCATATATTTTTGATGCATCCTCTTTATTGCCGATAGTCTCAATAAAATTATTTGCAAAAGCCAACACGATTATCTTCTGCGCTTCTTGTAACGAAATTCCTCGTGAACGTAAATAAAACAGTGCATTTTCATCTAGCTGACCTATGGTAGAACCATGTGAAGCTTCCAACTCATCTGTATATATTTCAAGTTGAGGCTTTGCATGCATTGTTGCTTTTTCTCCCAACAGTATTGCCTGAGAATTTTGTTTTGCATCAGAATACTTTGCATCATGTCCTACGCGTATCTTACCGTCAAATATACCATTTGCGCTATCTTTTAAAATCGTACGAACGTCTTGTACGCTTTTGGCATATGGTTTATTATGATTGATAAATAGTACATTCCCTCGTCTTGCATGTTTTAAAGCAAGCAACAGATGAACTGCATCAACCCATGAATGCTCATCTAAATCTATTTCATAAAGATGTAATGCCACTCCACTGCCAAAATCGAAAGTTTTTAGCTCCAACGCACCTTGTTTTGCAACATCATAATAATGCGTACCAATCACTACAGATTGTGCATCAGAGCAATTTTCATTACGTATCCAACTCATTGTACTATCTCTAGCTATCAATGCGTCGATACCATACAGCAGCAAACTATCTTGTGTGCCATCAGTAAAAAAACTCTCAAAAATTTCTACCTTACTGTTGTTAGCAGTTTTAACGCAAAGTCTATATGGTAAAAATGTATTGCTAAGTGTAAAATGATGTTCTATATCAAAATGAATATCATCTGCTATCTCAATACAAATTACCTCCGAACAAGCAGCATGTGAGAGATAATAAAGCACATCAAAATGGTTACTATTTAGCTTGTAATCTTTAATAAAACTGATCTTAACACCTGCTGGATACTCCTGGATAGCTCCATTGTTTATAATAAGCTTTAAACCTGGCTTAGGTTTTTGCTCATTAACACTTGCTAGATTATATTCTTTTGCAAGTATAGGCTTAATTGCAAAGTGTCTGTACTGTTCAGTTTTATTGCCGGGCAATCCTAGTTTGCTAAGGCGATCGAACAAAGGGTGTTTACTGCTAATGATATCAAGAGTAATCGGTCGCATTTACAGATCCTTTTGGATTGCTTCATATCCTTGCGCTTCAAGTGTTTTAACGAGCTCTGCTCCACCGGTTTTTACAATCTGACCATCTTGAAGAACATGTATAAAATCAGGATTGATATAATCTAAAATACGACTATAGTGAGTTATTACTAAGAATGT
>WFMO01000251.1 GCA_015489055.1 Helicobacteraceae bacterium
ATTGTTATCGCATTAATATTACTTATGCTATACTTGGCTATAAAATCTTACATACAAAGCAAAGGATAGAAAATGAAAACAACACCCTTAATAATTAGCCTAGTGCTGCTTAGTGGACTTGGCGTAACATCTGCTATGGCTAAATGCGGTGGTTCTGCTACCGCAAAGCCGGTTATGAAATGTGGTGCCGGTAAATGCGGAGGCAGTATGATGGCAAAACCTATGTCAAAATCCTCAAGCAATATGTTGCTTCACTCAGAGATTAAAAAAGTAAACAGCATGAAATGCGGAGCAGCAAAAAAAGCTGTATTTTTAAATATCGCCGAACTTAAAAAAGAGATGGCAAAAGAGCAGATGCGAAGAGCTGGCAATATGAAATGCGGAGCTTCCAAAAAAACGGCTATCATGCATGCAAAAAGCACCCAACAACAAATTATTAAAGCTACCAATATGAAATGCGGCTCATCTAAAAAAGCAGCGATAATGGCAGTTAAAGTTAACTAGTCTTTTGTTATTTGTCTTCTCTATACTTTGAGATGCCGCAAGGTTGATTTGGAGTAGGGGGGTGCTCTTTTAGATAAACTAAGTCATCTAGCGTTTGCTTTAAGACCTTTTGTTGACGTAAAATAGGTAACATTATGTTGTCTTTTTCTTTTAATGAGAGTTTTATATCAAGCAACGTAGTCTCCACTTCTTTATCTAGGTGTGCTAGTGCTTGTTGTACGTATTTGATTGATTCCATAGCTATATTATACCAGAAGTGACTTTATTTTAAAACTTTTTCTGTGTTGTTCGCAATATCCGTATTTTTTTATCATCTTTACATGTAAAGCAGTGGCATAGCCTTTATGTGACTTAAAACCATATTGCGGATATTTGTTATCTAGCAGATCGATATCATTATCATGCGTTACTTTTGCAAGGATTGATGCAGCGCCGACTTCAGCTATTTTAGTATCTGCTTTTATTAGGGTTTCTAGATTCTTTATTCCAAATGCGGTGTTACCGTCAAAGAGATATCTGGATGCTTTGATAGTTTGTATAATTTCACTGAGTCCGATAGATATGCATTTTGATAAACCAAATTGATCAATATCTTGCGCGCTAAATTTCACTATATGATAGTCACTGTTTTGAATTATCTCTTTATATAAAATATTCCGCCGTTTTTGTGTAAGTTTTTTTGAATCTTTTATACCGATTATATTGTTATGTAAAACAACTCCCGCTATTGCCAGACAGCCGGCAACAGGTCCTCGTCCCGCTTCATCTATGCCACAAAGCATTTTTACTCCTTTAGTGCCCATCTGTCAAAAGGTATCATCTCTATTTTGCTGATAGGATGAGATAAAAAACCCTCTTTGCTCATGGTTACACATTCAATATTTAGTATCTGATATGAAAATATAAATGATTCAATCGCTTCTATCTTTTTAAATACCATTCGCTCATCTGCAAAAGGGATACACAAAATAATTTTATTTTCATCAGGAAGATAAAATTCAATTTTTTCGGCATAATAGCACTCGATGTTATGTTTAAAGAGTTCCAAAAAAACAATATTTTCAAAAAGCATCGCAAAGTTTTTTTGCAAAGACAGTGTATGTTTGAAAATTATATCACAAAGATAGACTTTCTTGACTGCATTTTTGTTATCATACTGGCTCAGTGTATGAAGATAACCCTCAAAAATCAACTCTTTATGCGCGATATATAATTTATCTTTTGAGACTTTTATTGTTTGCTTCAATCTTTGATATAAATTAAATGTAGAGATTCTTTGCCCTAAATATTTACTTGTTTGTGTGAGTATTTCAAATTTCAACGCACCTAGTGTATTGTAAAATCTGCTTTGAACAAACTCTATCCTGTTCTCAATTGATAGATGCCCGATCGCAGGCAGACCGCCTATTTGCAAAAAAGCGGATATTGCCGTTGAATCATATCGTTTACCTGATGCTAGAAATTCTTCAAAATCAAAAGGAAACAAAGTTTTAGCGGGTAAAAAGTCTATATCAATATATGTTGTGGATGTAATTAGAATCTGTTTTGCCTTTGGCAGTTTAATACCTTTAACATAATTGTCAATCGCTATTATATCAATATCATACTCTGTGATAAATTTTTGAAAGACTAAATTGAGCTCTTTTATATCAATTCTAGTATCCCGTGCATTTAAATAAAGATATCGACCCTTTTTACATGTAAGAAGATAGGCTTTTAAAAGTTCACTTTTTCCACTAAGAGAGATACCGTTAATTTGGCAACTGTTAAAGTCAAGATTTAATTTTCTATCGATATAATGGTTAGAAGTTAAATCGAGTCTATAATATTGTTCTAAGAGATTATACATAGTGCAATTATATACTTTCCTTATTAAAAGGAAATAAATTGATGTTTATTTTGTTTTTTCTACAGGTTTTACTTGAATCTGCTGAGGTACTCTGGTATAATTTCGCTCCATTAACCATAGTTAGGGTGATACTAACGAGTTCTTTAGAAGGAAAAACATGGAAAAAATCCGTTTAAAATTGAAGGCCTACGATCATCGTGTTCTTGATCGTTCAGTGGCATCAATAGTTGAGGCTGTTAAGCGTACGGGGGCACAAATATGTGGTCCAATACCTTTACCTACAAAAATTCGTAAATATACTGTTTTAAAATCAGTTCACGTCAATAAATCTTCACGTGAACAATTTGAAATACGTATGCATGCTCGTTTGATTGATATTGTGTCTGCAACGCCTGAGACAGTTGATTCGCTTATGAAGCTTGATCTTGCGCCTGAAGTGGATGTAGAAGTCCGCTCTATGGATAAGTAAGGAGAGATGATGGAGTTTATTGTTGAAAAAATCGGCATGAGTCGTACGATCACGGTACCTAGTCAACCTGTTACGCTTTTAAAGCTAGTTGAAACAAAGGTATGTGAAGTAACTGACGGAAAAGCAGTTGTTTCATATCAAAGAGGTAAAAACAGAAATAAAGCTATTGAAGGTAAGCAGAAGAAGTATTCTTTATCGGCTGAATTTAATAAATTTATGACACTTGAAGTAGCAAATAAAGAGCCGGGTGATTTAGATTGTTCAGTTTTACAAAGCGCAAAAGTTATAAAAACATCTTTTAATACTAAAGGACGCGGCTTTTCAGGTGCAATAAAACGATGGAATTTTGCCGGAGGTCCGGGCGGACATGGTTCAAGATTTCATAGACTGGTAGGTTCAATCGGTAATGCCGAGTGGCCGGGACGGGTTCAACCTGGTAAAAAAATGCCGGGTCATTATGGAAATACAAAAGTTACAGTAAAAAATAAAATTATGTCTTACGACGCTGAAAATGGTATATTGGCCGTTGTCGGCTCTGTAGCAGGCGCTAACGGGTCTTTAGGTCGTATAAAGGTTGAGAAATAATGGGTGCAATAGTACTTAACGAAAAATTTGAAAAAGCATCTGAGGTTGAATTGCCTCAGAGTTTTAGTGGTATAAATCAGCATAATCTATATCTTTATGTTAAGTCATATCAAGCAGCATTGCGTGCAAATACTGCTTCAACTAAGACTAGAGCAGAAGTAAGAGGCGGTGGTAAGAAACCATGGGCACAAAAAGGCAAAGGTGGTGCGCGTGCCGGTTCACGCAGATCACCGATATTTGTTGGCGGTGGTCAGGCATTTGGTTCAAATAATAACCGTAATTATAATCAAAAAGTAAATAAAAAGCAGAAAAAACTTGCTTTAAAATTTGCACTAGATGCATTGGCGCAAGAAGGTAAGTTATTTCTTGTTGAGACTATAGAGATTAGTTCAGGTAAAACAAAAGATGCAGCAGCTGTTTTTAATGCGCTGAAGCAACGGGATGTTTTATTTGTAAAAAGTTTACTTGATGAGAATACTTTTATGGCGTTTCGCAACATTCAATCTGCATATGTGATTGAAGAGAATGAATTAAATGCATACTTAGCTGCGGCTTATCGCTGTGTTGTGATTGAAAAAGCAGTCTGGGACAATCTTGTAAGAGAGGCTGAATAATGGCAGATATTACAGATATAAAATCTATTATATATACAGAAAAAACTTTGGCTATGCAAGAAGATAATATAGTGGTAGTACAAACATCTACTCGTATGAGCAAAACAGGTTTAAAAGAGGTGTTTAGAGAGTATTTCGGGATTATTCCTATAAAAATAAATTCACTAAATCAAAGCGGAAAAGTTAAAAAATTCCGTGGTACCATTGGCAAGCAAAACAATACTAAAAAGTTTTACGTAAAGCTTCCTGAGGGTGCGCAAATAGAAAGTTTGGCGGTATAAGATGGCAATAAAAACATATAGACCGATAACACCAAGTCGTCGTTTTTATACAAATGTTGACAGCAGCGATATAACAGCAAAAGCTTCTGTTCGTTCACTTCTTAAAAAACTTCCGGCTCATGCGGGACGTAACAATAATGGTCGTATAACTTCACGTCATAAACAAGCGGGTGCTAAAAAGCTTTACCGCATTATAGATTTTAAACGAAATAAGTTTGATGTACCGGGCGTTATTGCAACCATTGAGTATGATCCGTATAGAAACTGTCGTATTGCATTAGTCAACTATGCTGATGGAGATAAGCGTTATATCTTACAGCCAAAGGGATTGCAAGTCGGTGACAGTATAGCTTCAGCAGCGTCTGGACTCGATATTAAAGCGGGTAATGCTTTACTCTTAAAGAATATACCTATAGGTACATTGGTTCACAATATTGAACTCAAACCTGGTAAAGGTGGGCAAATGGTCCGCTCAGCAGGAGGGTCAGCTCAGATAATGGGACGAGATGGAAAATATGTATCTCTTCGCCTACCATCTTCTGAAATGCGATTGGTTCTTGGAGAATGTATGGCAACTATTGGTGTTTTGGGCAACGAAGAATATTCAAATATTGTAATTGCTAAAGCCGGTCGTTCAAGACATATGGGTATTCGTCCTCAAACCAGGGGTTCGGCTATGAACCCGATTGATCACCCTCACGGTGGTGGTGAAGGTAAGACAAACTCAGGTCGTAATCCGGTTACTCCTTGGGGTAAACCAACTAAAGGCGCTAAAACACGCCATAAAAAAGCTAGTGATAAATTAATTATCACTCGTCGCAAATCTAATCCGAAGAGGTAATTAAATGGCTAGAAGTGTAAAAAAAGGTCCATTTGTAGATGATCATTTGATGAAGAAAGTTGTTGCAGCAAAAGAAGCAAAAAGTAACAAGCCTATCAAAACATGGTCACGTCGTAGTTTAATAATTCCAGATATGGTTGGCTTAACTTTTAATGTTCACAACGGACGACAGTTTATTCCTGTGTATATTACAGAAAATCATATCGGTTATAAGCTTGGAGAATTTTCTCCAACTAGAACATTTAAGGGTCATAAAGGCTCAGTTCAGAAGAAGGTAGGTTGATTATGGCTAGAGCATTATTAAAATTTGTTAGAGTATCGCCTATTAAATCACGTCTTGTTGCACGTGAAATTCAGGGTATGGATGCTGAGGCTGCATTAGCAGCTTTAGAGTTTACACCAAACAAAGCAGCAAAAATAATAGCAAAAGTAGTAGCATCTGCAGTAGCAAACAGCGGTGAAGAAGCGCAAGATTGTGTGATTAAGTCTTGTCGCGTTGATAATGGTCCGGTATTAAAGCGATTTCGTCCACGTGCACGTGGTATGGCTTCAGGTATTCGTAAACCGACAGCGCATATATTAGTTGAAGTGGAGGGGAAATAATTATGGGTCAAAAAGTTAATCCTATTGGTTTACGTTTAGGTATTAATCGTAACTGGGAAAGCAGATGGTTTCCAAATTTTAAAACCGCTCCTGCAAATTTATATGAAGATTATAAGATAAGATCATTCTTAAAAAAAGAATTGTATTACGCCGGTGTATCAAATATTATTATTGAGCGTACTGTTAAGCGTCTGCGTATAACAATTGTTGCGGCACGTCCTGGTATCATTATTGGTAAAAGAGGCGCTGATATTGAAAAGCTTAAAGCAAATATTGAAAATTTGATAAATAAGCCTGTTTCGGTAAATATCAAAGAAGAGAAAAAAGCGCAAATATCTGCTCAGTTAGTGGCAGAAAATGTAGCTACTCAGCTTGAGCGCAGAATCGCTTTTAGGCGTGCTATGAAAAAGGTTATTCAAGGTGCGCAAAGAAGTGGAGCTAAGGGTATTAAGATATCTGTTTCTGGTCGTTTAGGCGGTGCAGAAATGGCTCGTACGGAATGGTATCTTGAGGGCAGGGTTCCTTTGCATACGTTTCGTGCTAAAATAGATTATGGTTTTGCTGAAGCACATACTACTTATGGAAACATAGGTGTTAAAGTTTGGATATTTAAAGGTGAAGTCTTAACCAAAGGTGTTCCCCAAGATATAAAAGAAGATAGCAAAAAACGCCAGCGTCGCAGTAAGCGAGCTGTTGAAAATAATTCCAACGAAAAGGCTGAATAATTATGTTGATGCCTAAGAGAACTAAATATAGAAAAATGATGAAGGGTCGTAACAGAGGTTATGCTAGAAGTGGCTATAAATTGGCGTTTGGTACTATCGGATTTAAGGCAGTTGAAGCGGGTCGAATTAATTCTCGTCAAATAGAAGCTGCACGTATATCAGCCACACGTCATATAAAACGTGCCGGTAAGATATGGATCAGAGTCTTTCCTGATAAGCCTTTAACTGCTAAGCCTTTGGAAACTCGTATGGGTAAAGGTAAGGGTGCTGTTGATCAGTGGGTTATGAATATTAAGCCGGGTCGTATTATATTTGAAATGGGTGGAGTACCAGAAGAGATTGCACGAGAAGCACTAACTCTTGCTATGCACAAGCTGCCATTTAAAACAAAAATTATAACTTCGGAGATGAGCCATGAAATATTCTGAATTAACAGACATGGATGCAGTTGAGTTGCAAAAAATGTTAAAAGCACGAAAAACAGAGCTTTTTACTTTAAAAATAAAACAAAAAATGATGCAATTACAAAATAGTAGCGAACTTAAAGTAGCAAAAAAAGATATTGCACGCATAAACACTGCGCTTAGCGCGATTAAGGGCTAAAAATGATACATAAACGTGAAATCAAAGGTAATGTAATTAAGATATCCGGCGATAAGACAGTTTCTGTTTTAGTGGAACGTAGAGTTATGCATCCTAGATACCATAAAGTTGTAAAACGCTTTAAAAAGTATCTAGTGCATGATGATAAAAATGAGCTAAAAATAGGTGACATTATCAGTGCATTAGAGTGTCGTCCGTTGTCTAAAACAAAACATTTTAGACTTAAAGACGTTATTAAAGGAGCAGAAGTATGATTCAGAGCTTTACTCGTTTAAACGTTGCAGATAATACAGGTGCAAAAGAGATAATGTGTATCAAAGTGCTTGGTGGGTCAAAACGTCGTTATGCATCAGTCGGCGACGTTATTGTTGCTTCTGTTAAAAAAGCGATTCCTACAAGCAAAGTGAAAAAAGGTACGGTTGTAAAAGCTGTAATAGTTAGAACAAGAAAAGAGATACAAAGAGAAAACGGCTCACTAATCCGTTTTGATGATAATGCCGCAGTTATTTTAGATGCAAAAAAAGAACCTATCGGTACTCGTATTTTTGGACCAGTTGGTCGCGAAGTTCGTTATGCGGGTTTCATGAAAATAGTATCTCTTGCACCGGAGGTTGTATAATGATAAAGTTTAAGTTTAAAAAAGGCGATACCGTCGAGATTATAGCCGGCGATGATAAAGGCGTCAAGGCTGAAGTTCTACAGGTGATGCCTAAAAAACATAAAGTTATAGTAAAAGGTTGCAAGATAGCTAAAAAAGCTGTTAAACCAACTGAAGATAATCCAAAGGGTGGTTTCTTAAATAAAGAGATGCCGATTGATTCATCTAACGTTCGTAAAGTGGAGGCATAATTTATGGTGCGATTAAAAGATAAATATCTTGAGCTTAAACCTGAGATACAAAAAGAGCTTGGTATTGCCAATGTTATGAATGTAGCTGCTCTTGAAAAAGTTATTATTAGCGTTGGTGCAGGATTTGCCATGAAAGATAATAAGCTGATTCAAAATATTGAAGATACAATTACAGCCATAGCAGGGCAGCGTGCCACAACTGTTTTTGCAAAAAAATCTGTTGCCGGCTTTAAAGTTCGTGAAGGTATGCCAGTTGGAATAAAGGTAACTTTGCGTGGAGACAGAATGTATTATTTTATGGATCGTTTAATCTCTATTGCCTTGCCTCGTGTTAAGGACTTTAGGGGAATTCCGCGAAACGGTTTTGACGGTAGAGGAAACTATAATTTTGGTTTACAAGAACAACTTATTTTTCCTGAAGTCAGTTATGATTCCATTATGCAGATTCACGGCATGAACATTACTGTAGTAACAACCAGTTCAAATGACAAAGAAGCATTTACTTTACTTGAAAAACTAGGCATGCCTTTTGCAAAAGGAAGAGAATAATGGCAAAAAAATCAATGATCGCTAAGGCGAAAAGAACTCCTAAATTTAAAGTTCGTGGTTATACTAGATGTCAGATTTGCGGCCGTCCGCATTCTGTACTCCGTGATTTTGGTATCTGTCGCATTTGTTTTAGAAAAATGGCAAACGAAGGGTTAATCCCAGGCATTAGAAAGTCTAGTTGGTAGAAACTTCTAATTGCTCAAGCAACAAGGAAAATAGATGATAAATGATTTAATTGCTGATGCGCTAACGCGTATTCGTAATGCTGCTATGCGTAAACTAAACGTTACTACTTTAGTACACAACAAGTCAGTTGAAGAAATAGCAAAAATTTTAGTAGATAAAGGTTATATTGAGAGTTATAACGTTATTGAAGATGGCGTTAAAAAAACAATCAATGTTGTTTTAAAGTATGATGAAAATAATAAATCTGTAATTAATGAATTAAAGCGTATATCAAAACCTGGACGCCGTGTTTATAAGGGTTCTAAGGATATAAAACGTTTTAAAAATGGTTACGGAACAATTATCGTAAGTACATCAAAGGGTATCGTAGCAAACGATCAAGCGCATGAGCTTGGTGTAGGCGGCGAACTTCTTTGTTCAATTTGGTAGGAGGTAGAATATGAGTCGTATTGGTAAAAATCCCGTAGAAATACCTTCAGATATCAAAGTGAGTATTGATGGTAGTGTTATTACATTTAGCAGCAAAAAAAGTAGTATGACATTAGACACAAAAAATAATGTCAAGGTATCAATTGAGGACAATCTGTTAGTTTTTGATAAAAAATCAAATCTAAAAGAGGATCGTGCTTTTTGGGGTACTTATCGAGCTTTGTCTGCTAATATGATTACAGGTCTTACAACAGGATATACTAAGTCGTTAGAGATTAACGGTGTTGGTTATCGCGCTGAAGTAAAAGGCAAAATCTTAAAGTTGCAACTTGGTTTTTCACATGATATCGATTTTAATATACCAGAAGGTATTGAAATTTCTGTTGAAAAAAATGTCATACATATCAAAGGTTATGACAAGCAAAATGTAGGACAAGTAGCAGCGAAAATTCGTTCTTTTAGACCGCCTGAACCGTATAAAGGCAAAGGTGTCAAATATTTAGATGAACATATCGTGCGTAAAGCCGGTAAAACTGCTAAGAAGTAAGGAAGAAGCTATGAACATTAAAGTTATGAAAAACAAACTGGCAAAGCGCATTAAGCGTAAGCGTCGCATCCGTTCAAAAATTTCCGGTACTCCTGCACTTCCTCGTGTTTCAGTATTTCGTTCAAATAGATACTTGAGTGCTCAGGCAATAGATGATACAAATTCTACTACACTGGTATCTATTCACTCGAAAACTAATTCCCTAAAAGCAAATAAAGACGGTGCCAAAGCTTTAGGCGAGTTGTTTGCCGGCAAATTAAAAGAAGCAGGTATTGCTAATATAGTATTTGATCGTAATGGATATCAATATCACGGCGTAATAGCTGCGTTTGGTGATGCACTTCGTGAAAACGAAATAAAGTTT
Source organism: Helicobacteraceae bacterium (assembly GCA_015489055.1). Classification (GTDB taxonomy): domain Bacteria; phylum Campylobacterota; class Campylobacteria; order Campylobacterales; family Sulfurimonadaceae; genus Hydrocurvibacter. Next base: position 9,999 of record WFMO01000251.1, read on the forward strand.
TAGGGGTTATGATGGAAATCAACAGAGAAGATTTTGAAGAAAAAATTGTTAACATCGGTCGTGTTACTAAAGTTGTAAAAGGTGGACGACGTTTTCGTTTTAC